>CAZIAH010000013.1:0-52947 GCA_964537715.1 uncultured bacterium
GCTCTGGATGCTCCAGGTATAGGGCCAACAACCACCGTCTGCTTCCAAAAAGTGATTGTAACTGCTCCCCTCCCGCCCATTGAATAGTTCGGTTGTGGCGACCCATAGATCCACGTATTCCATCCGCAGATAGTCAAAATCCGCGGTTATGCCCACATTACCCCACGTCTTGCCGATAAAACCTACTTTTGTAGGTATTACAGTCTCTGTGTTTGTGACTGCCAGTGTCCAGTCACCCGCACCTTCAGGACGGTAATAAAAATAATAGCTTGTTCCTTCTTTTTTGATCCGAAGTTCAACAATATTACCACCACTGTAATTGACTTCGATGATACTGTTTTCTTCTCCGCTTCGGGACAGTTCGATTGTACTGGTATTACCGTTAAAACCCCAATAATAGAGATCATAGCGCGAAAAGTAGACCATCAGTCCAACATCAAATAAACTCCCTGTGTAATCCTGCAACTCTAACCTGGTCTCTATTGTCCAATTATTGCTCTCAAGTTCACGTTGTAATTGCGGCGCATCATCCGCACTGGACCAGTGATCGTATGTGGTGTTTGAGGGAATAGTTAATCGTAAATATCCCTCCCGTGCATCCAAATCAAAATCTGGTCCGGATTTGGGAATATACTCACTATAGCCGTATAAACTGTGAGTGGTGAATTCTTCGTCGATGGAAGTAGGCTCTAAATCAATATCTTGTAATTCAAAGGGAATGGTTAATTTATCACCCGTAATATCATTGTTTGCTTGATCAGCTACAAAGTAATTCGGTAATCCAATATACCATTGAATAGATCCTGTGGTGTCTGTCATAGAATATTGAATCGATACTGTAACAATCTTGGTCCATTCTGAATCAGAAACAATCTCCCTCGTTCCACTATCGAAAGTATAGACAAATCTAATTCTACCATTAAAACTTTCATACTCCTCATCTATATTATATCCAGTGTACGGAGGATCATCCTTAGATGGGAACAATTGATTTGAGAATGTAATCAAATTCTCATCTGATATTTGTGCCATTAAATATGCATCTAATTGAATGGCTCCCTGAAAACTTCGAATTTCACAAGATGATCCTGAATTGGATTTCGCCTCCACATCCAGAACAATTGTCCCGTAATCATAAGAAGGGTAATCATATTTATGGCTAATAAAATTTAATCTGATATCCACCTGACCAATTGATAATGTCCACTGACCAAGTAATATCAGAAATAAAATAAAAATTCGTTTTTTCTTCATATTAATACTCCCAATTATATCCAATACTCATTCATTTATGGCACCTGCGTTTCTTCACCTTGATTTATATGATAAAATGTGTAATCCTCTCCATAAACACCACCATCCATATTAAAATCTGCTGGTTGATACCCATCATCGCCTTGACTAAGCTGATAAAGCGTATAATCTTCTCCATAAACACCACCATCCATATTCCCATCACCTGTCCACATGCCCCAAGCTCCCATCTCAATTTCTACTTGCCCTCCATACTGGCCATTATAAAATTGTTCGCTTCCTATTGTAAAGTTATAGAGTGTAGGATTCCAATTGTTTAATGCCAATAGTGAGGAACTCATGACAGTACAGTGGTTTCGATGGTGGATTACCACATAATAATTTCCCTCTTCCACATTCAGAGCAACCTGCTCTGAGGTACCGTCATCCGATACAACAAATCCATCTTTCCGTAAAAAAACGCTCTTTGAAACCACCGGATAACCATCCGGCGTACTCCGTAATTGTACCAGTACCCAGTCGGTTACATTGGCCGGAATGCTGCTTACTGTTCGAGGATCCTCATCATATGGTGATGTCAAAGGTATGTAGCCACCTGAATTCAGGGAAGTCGACATTTCATTGGCAGCAGCATTATAGGGCCCCTCAAGGAAAATTTTGGTTTTAAGGGTGACACCGGCAGGATTTTTGTCGGAACATTCCGCTTGATGAGCATCCCATGGTGATTGTGCATCACAGTAATGGATATCAGTACCTCTTGATTTTTTTATTTCATTATAATACAAATTTAAATCGACTGATTCATCAGGATCAACCACACCAGTTACTTTACATCTTGCATAATAGTTACCCAGATCATTTTGGGATAACAAAGCTATGGTTAAATTAAATTCATTCTGTGTTGAAAAACCTGGTTTTGTAATTGATATTACGATTTGATTGCAATCATTGATAGAGATAGACCCGCCATAATAATCAAATAAAGCTGAATTTTTATCCACGATTGATGCAACAGGTTGATTGAAATTGGATTCATTAAAATCCAGATAGACATCACTATCGGCCAAATAAAGCAAATTATCTCCCGTACTCTTGATGTAGATATCAAAGAAATAATCCGTCCCAACAATCTCCTGATTTAAAAACCTGACCTCATAAGTAACCTCTGCTAAAATGGGTGTCAGAAAACAAAATATTAAAATTAACAGGATAAGTAAAATCATGTTTCTCATCTTTATCTCCAAAAATTAATTATGGAACATGAGTGATTTTTGTTCTTTTATTCCAAGTAATATTCCGATCTGAAGCACCTACTGTACTGCTTAAATCACAATCCGCATTATAATACCCTATCTTTGTCCGATCATTCCAGGTCCGATTTCTATCCGAAGCCCCAACGCTTCCTGAATTATCTGTATCACCTGTTACCATTCCCCAAACATTCGATTTAACCTGTGAAATGCCCCAATTTTTATAAAATTTACTCTCACTTGTCGTAAAATCATAACACATCGAACTTATCCCATATAGTGCAATTGAATTCGCGCTCATTACGGCCAAGTGGTTCCGATGATCGATTACGATGTAATAAGTCCCTTCAACAGCCTTCATTCGGATCTTCGGTGTTGTCCCGTCATCAGCCACAATACATCCATCTTTCCTTAAAAATGCACTTTGTGAGGCTAATGCCTGGCCATCCGGTATTTGCCTGAGTTGGACCAGGACCCAATCCACTACATCTGCGGGAATACTTTCCACTGTGCGGGGATCTTCAGTATAGGGTGAAGTTTTAGGAATATATCCTCCCGTATTGAGATCCGTTCGCATTTGCCCTGTACCCTGATTGTACGGCCCTTCTAAAAACACTTTCACCTCAACTAACACATTTGAAAACACATATTCCGGAGAAACAATCTTTTCCAACTGACCCACTTCATTATAGATTCTATTGAGACTGTGGCCTGAAGGATAACTCATCGCCACTTCTCGTCCCAACAGATCGTATTCATGTCGAACCACTTTCGCTTCTGCGGATGGATCATCCTGATCAATAGTAATCCATTTCTCCTTTACGTTTCCGAACATATCATATACATACTTGATCACATGTTCCGGATCGGCATCCTCATCCTCATTGATCTCTGTCATGGTCAATCTGCCTTGGCAATAATTTTCAGCATCAGGAACATAGTTCTCATCATAATAGTATTTCACCCTCCATTCATCTGGCCCATTTCCGTATGAATGGGATTGTGCAACATCCGGCGATGTTATGCTCCAGTTTGTATTTTCTTCCTCACCAATATGAGTTACCCGGTTGTGAGCATCGTACCAATAAACCGTAAAATCATACCCATTTGCCCTCTGTTGAGCATTCTGATTGTAAACCAGATTGCCGTTGTTATCATATACTGATTTAGCTATATTTTCATCCGGTGTCTCTTTCTTAACCACCTGGCCCAGTGTATTGTAAGTGTAATCGGATTCATAATCACTGCCATTCCCAGAAGGTGGATCATAGAAATTCGGCGGCTTATTTCTTTCCACATTCCCGAAAATGTCATACTCTTGTGTCCACAAAATTTCATCGTCGGTATTTACAGCCGATTTTCCACCTCGTTTATTTCCGAATACATCAAAGTACTGCTTCGAGATTGTATTCTTTTCATCCTTAATCTGTGTGTACTGATGAAGGTTTCCATCGAACATTTCTGCCCCATAACCATATTCTATGTATGAGGAACCATAGGGATGGGTAAACCGATAAAGCCGCGTCATGGGTTCATTGTAGTAAGAATAAATTTCCCAATCACCAGATACTGAGGTACGATAAGTATGAAGTGTACCCGTCGTAAATCGTTTTGGCTTTAATTGTTTCATTACTTTTCCCATCTGGTTATAATCCTTCTCAACAAGTATATCTCCATCTCTGTCCCAGGTCTGGGTTTGAATCTCCCGGTTCAAGCCATCCGTGTAAACCATCGATGTAATAGGATTATCGGTCAATCTGATCTCATCCAAATTATAATCTCCACGGATACAGAACCAGAGTACACTTTCAAATATTTTGCCTGTTAACAATAAATCACTCCCTAAATCACGCTCAAAAGTGTGCCAATCACCATTTCTGTACTCTGTCCCCAAAAACTGATACACATAAACTCCATCTTCATAGGGTGTTCCTTCATTGGGCTCATATCGGATATAATATTCATTCTGATCCGTTGCACGTACCCTGACATAAAACACAAATTGATCCACATCCTTGATCTTCACCCAGAGATGGGGACTGTTTATATTCAATATATCGGTTTCTGGATATTTTATCCCAAAACCAAGCTCGTCATTTGTTTCTGTATGAAGCACTCGACTAAAAAGAATGTCATCATAAACAGTTTCCATTGTTCCGGATGGATCATATATTGTCCATTCATGATTTACAGGATCATCTTCATATTCAAAATCTTCTCGAAAGGACTCTTCCGATATTGACATCGACTTTACATAATTGGGATCATCCGGATTAAATACATCGCCATTCCCATTTCTGGAATAATAATAGGATACATGATTGATAAGATTTCCTTGACCATTTAATTTTTCCACTGTACGGCCAAAACCATCATACTTGTTAAAAGAAGGGACATTGTTGCCATCTGAAGAACTGGCAACCTGAAAGGTTTTCGGATCATAAGTATTTGTGGCGATCAAGGCCTCTTGAGGATAGAATCGCACATCGTCCACATACCCCTCATTTCCTGTGTATGGAAATCCACAAAAGAGTCGAATATACCCATTACTTGGTAACAATACCATATCTGCGGGTGTTAATTCGACACGAATGTACTGCCAATCCTCTCCTATGCCGATTACTTTTGTTTTACCGGCCAATTCGTTTCCTGAATTATCCCGGACGGAGAGAGCGATCTTGGCTTCACCATTGATCCGTTTAATCCAGCCATCAGCAATATAGATCTTGTTCTTATCCACCCCTTCGGAAACATAGAAGTTTTTTGTCGGTCCAAAATCTTCATCACAATAAGCACTGTTTGTACCTGTAAAGGCGATTTCTCCGGTGATTTCACTTCCTCCCGGCTCCCAATCCGGCCAGTCTATCTCCAGATTTTGAAATCCAAAATCTCCATCTGATGCATTCACAATACCCATTACTGGCAATGCATCATTATAGCCCCATTGAGTATGCACTAAAGCAGTATTCGCATCTTCTGTCTTTAATATATTACCATTTTCATTTCTCTTATATATCTTTGATTTTCTAATCCATTCTGAGTTTGCTGGTGGTTCACCTTCTCCTGACCAGCTTGTAAAATTAAAATCCGGTAGACTGTATACTCCTTCTCCATCGTCCTCTTTCCATTGATATGTTTTATGGGGCTCCCAGCCACTGTATTCAACTCCCCAGTCATTCTTCCAGGTTGTTACGGTTGCAAACCGGTCATTACCTGAATTATCGGATATGGTTTCCTGAGCGATCTGGGAGAGCATATTCATTTGATTTTTCATACCGCTATACTCAGCTATTTCGTGTACATATGTATATTCCGTAATGGGATATGGCGATGCACCGGATTCCGTTTTCGTTTTAACAAATGCTGAATTGAGATAGGTATATTGTGTCAAACGGTCAACATAAGTACTTGATAAATTGGGATCATAATCACAAATATATTCTGAATTTAACAATTGAAGTCCGGTATAATAATAGATTTTATAAGATGACAATTCAGACCAGTTATCAGATAGAATTCTATGTACAAAAGAATTAGAAGTATAGGTATTTTCAATCTTCTTTACAATATCATCATCATTTTGATAATATTTCAAACTTAATAGTTCGCCCCAATTCCAGTCACCATTGTCTTGCAGGATAGAAAAATAAGTCGCCGGGTAAACTGAAAAACATAGTACATTGCACCTTTCGTCAGTTCTGTATTCGGATACCTCATAATTACCATCAGGATTGTATTTGGTCACTGTATCATAATACACTGCTGCATGGTTCCGAGCTCCGCTATTATGAAGAGCTTTTTTGTAATTTAACGCATAATACAGATAGTGGTAGGGTACAGCTGTCAGCTTGCCAATACTATATTTGTAACGATACTCAGAAGGGGAATTGATCCCGTCTGACCGCACAATCCTTTTAATCCTTATTCCACCTTGCAGGTTGTTGTTTGAGTTAATTACATATACCTTATCCTGTTCGATTCCAGAACTGTGAATATAGTGTTTAAAGGCATAACTATCTATTTGTATGCTGTCATTCTCATAGTAAAAGGTTTCACTGCCGCCTGTCGGATATTCAATCTGCTTCAAGGACCAGGCTTTGGCACTCTTTTTATCTTCATTAGGATTATCTCTATCTATACCGGTTACCGCAGTGTTAAGATAGCCAAAATCATCTAGTTTCCCACCATCCATCGCAAGATACGGATTTAAAAAGCCGTTTCCGTCTTCCTGCAGCCAGTAGTCGAATGTATACTTTAACAAATTTTCTTCGTTCTGATCATAAATATCGATACTCTGTAAAAGGATCTTTTGATCATCTCCGATATCATCAAATCCCAATTGGACCACTTGATAAGGATCGTTTTCAATGGCCAGACCACCTTCATTTCTATGACGCAATTCAATACGTTCCATTTTCTTATGTATAAAATTGCCTTGATAATCTTTGGCATCCCGATCTGTCCGATCACTGGTTATAATTGTAGCCTCATGAGTCGGAGTAAAAATTTTGTACAAATATGTTAATTGGGTTAATGTACGCGTTGGGCTGTTTGAAGGACCTGCAACTGAATATACTGAACCTTCACCTGGGTAATCATAATCGAATCGAATCCAACTGCCGCTTTCATATAATCCAGGTATCAAGTTCTCACTACTATAATCAGTACCCAATATCGCCCTCAAACGCCAAGTAGAAACAAAATGGTTTTCTAAATTCGGTAGAAGTGGGCCTTGTGCACTGATATTAATATAATAGGCCAGTGTTGGCATCTCATAAACATATCGTATACCATTCTCTTTCGTCACAACAAAGCCCTCATAGTCTTCAACATCAGTAATTAGATCCGGATTCTTCTGTTTCTGAGTAGATATGTCTGCAACTTCAATTACATCTGCACCAATAGGATCGATCTTCCAAGGTCGCCAGGGTACAGTATAAAAAAATTCATTTTCAGGATATAAATCGTCTAAATCAGTTGTTTCATATTTTTCAAAGAATGGAACTGTTCTACCATCGATATGCAAATAGTACTCATCATGGGCATATGGTTCGAAATTGGAATGATCAAAAGGTACCTTATAAGGAAAATCAACACCCATTGGTTCATTTCCAATAATAACTGAACCTTTTACATCTCTGGTAATACTGCCAGGGTCAAATGACCAACCCAGACCCAACCATGTTGCATGCTGATCCACAGTAATACCTGAATGATATTGAAAAACAATTTGGTAATCCAGTCCCCCACGTCCCGGCACTGTCATTATTGGTATTTCAAGATTCAGATTTCCCTTTGCATCGACCTGCCCATATTCCGGTTGATATTGATGTGTTACTTCAGGTTGTATCTGGAAAACATTCCAAACCTCGTCATCTGCTGCATGCAGAAAAAAGGGTATGCTTAAAATAAATGTCCAGAATATAAATAGATATTTCATAGATATATTCTCCCGTAGATTATTTACAGCAGCGATATTGTAAATTTTTTATTAATATATTTTAAAGATTTTAAAAAAATAAAAGGATATTACTCAAAATATTATCGATTCAGAATAAATACAGCAGATAATAACAAAATTTAATGAATATTAGCAAAACTATTTTTAAAAGTCAAGAAAAATATAGTAAGATATAATTTTTTCTAAGCATAATTGCTGTCTTTAAATGCATTTCAAAACGACTTACAGAAGTTTCATAATAGTAACCACTTAATAAAGTGAACATCCTATATTGTTTTTAAATCACAAACAGACCAAAACCCTGGATTTCACATTCCCTACAGCTTCACCCTCTTTGTCATATTACGCAACATCTTCCCCACAATCTGCTTGGCTTCCCCCTTTTTCGCAACTTCCTGGGAAACCATGCCGATCACTTCACCGCTACTGGTCGAAATCAATCGAAATGTAATCTGAATCCGATGTTTCTGCTCTTCTTCCAGGCCGATATCGATACCGCTCATCTCTGTGATCTTGCCTAAAATAAGACAATCAGCATTCAAAATCCGTCCCAGTTCCTGAATCGCCTTATTATCCATTACATTTGAATGAAAACCTTTTTCCATGACTTTCGCTTTAACTTGAGACCGATCCACCACATTCACTTTCTTTTTAATAAAAAGTGCAGAGGTCAATTCATCCGCAGCAAAAATTCCAAGTTTACCGCCTTCAACAAATCCTTCCTGTTCAAAATCCAGAACAGTAATGACCCTCGCTGATTTCTTTTGGAACCACGATTCGGTCTTCCCGGATTGAAAAAACGCACAACCAGAAACCAAAAGAACAGCAAATAAAATAATCAACCAGAATCCGATATATTTATGACACATCATACCAACCCTCTCTTTCCATACGATATACAAATACGACATACGAAATACGATATACGAAATACGAATTACGAAATTCAGTCCGCCACAACCTGCTTCAAATTATTCCGCTGATCGATTGACCAGACATTGAACGTGCCGTCCTTGTCAAAATCAATCACTGATGTTGCCGTGATGACAAATCCCGTATCCGAGACAGCAGAAATTTCAATTTTGTACCGGGCATTACCCCCTTCGGTCTTGAGTTGTTCCTGTTCAAAACCAATGGCTTCGAGAGTGTTTGCATAAACATCGTTTTCCAAATAATAAGCCTTTTCAAGATTGTAGACTTCCCGTAGCATGAGCTTGGCTTCTGTGGCTTTGGCCCGTGTGGTAGTGTTAAGATATCTCGGCACAGTCAATCCGACCAGTATTCCGATAATTACAATCACGACGAGAAGTTCGGTCAGTGTGAATCCTTCTGTGTTTCGAATCAGTTTTTTTATCATGTCAAAACCTCCTTTATATCTTTTATCTTCGTATTTCGTAGTTAGTAGTTCGTAATGCGTATAACAACTGTGAGAATTCTATGATTATAAAAAAAAATTATTTCAATTTCTGAATCATGATATTGAGCATCCTGGAAACATGATCCAGTTTATCGCAAAGAACAGATGATTCTTTTTCGCTGATATAATTTAATTCAAGTGCTATGATGATTTGTGTTTCCAGTTCTGCTGGGGAACTGAGTGCGATAGAGAAAAACTGTTTGTTCTCATTCCTATGAAGCCGCCGAAACCCTTCTGCGAGGTTCGAAGGAATCGAAATGGCACTCCGACGCATTTGCGTAGTCAAACAATAGATCTCTTCATTAGGAAACCGTTTTGAAATACGATAAACTTCCTTTACGACTTCCATACTTATTTGCCAGACTCGAAGTTCTTTAAAATGTTGTATCTTTTCTCCCACAACCTTCCCCAAATATCCGAACTACGACCTACTAACTACGACATACGATCTACGAACTACGAATCATTGTATGGCATTCATCAAATCAAAAATCTGCATATAAATGGTGATCATGGTTCCTCCGAGAATCACTCCCAGGAGGACGATGATAATGGGTTCGATAATCGATGTGAGGGCTTCAATGGCCGCATCCACCTCGTTGTCATAATAGTCAGCCGTTTTGACCAGCATATCGGGCAGCTCCGCGGTTTCTTCACCTACAGAAATCATTTGAACCACCAGTTCAGGAAACAGTTTCGATCCGGACAGCGACTTTTCCATGGATTGGCCCTTTGTGGCAGCCTGTTTCATCATCATCACTTCCTTTTGAATCACCTGGTTGTTAGAAGATCTGGCCGTTACATCCAGAGCATCTAACAGCGATACACCGCTCTTAAGCAGGGTACTGAGTGTACGTGCAAAGCGGGAAATCAATCCTTTCCGAATAATATTGCCTATCAAAAAAAACCGGATTTTTAATGTATCCATCATCCAACTTCCCCGTTCGGTCTTGCCATACATTCTCAACAGACCTGCCAAAACAGCCACTACCACCAAAAGAAAGAAACCATAGTGCTTGACAAAATCACCGAATCCGATTAACATTTTTAAAGGTAAAGGCATTTCAGCATTGAAATCCTGGAACATTTCGGCAAAAGTCGGCATCACACCAAAAATCATGAATCCGATTGCGCCGGTGGCCACAAGTACGATGACACTCGGATAGGTCACGGCAGTCAGGATTTTCCGTTTGAGCTTGCCGACTTTTTCCATGTATTGAGCCAACTGCTCTAAAATCTCCGACATATTCCCACTGATCTCGCCCACAGTAACCATATTCACATAAATCGAACTGAACAGTTTTGGATATCGGGAAAGCCCCCGGCTCAAGGGCTCCCCCTGCTTGACAGAATTGAGAATGTCCTGAATGATATTCCTAAAAGCCATATTGCCCTGCTGTCTGCACAAAATATCCAGAACTTGAGTCAAGGGCAGTTTTGCTTGAACCATGGTAGCCAACTGCCGGGTGAAATCGGTAATTGCCCTACCTCTAACAGATTTTCGGAACTGAAATCCAGTGGATGTTCTTTTCTTTGCACCGGATTTTTGCCAGGCCTGTCGTTGTTTGAGAATCTGCTCAATACTTTTTGATGATGACATATGAAATTCAAAAATTCTTATAACGTTTTATAGATCATCTTGTCCACATTTCTGGAATGTATCGCAGAATGAAGTGTCAACTGTTTTTTGGGACCTGTCACTGTGAACTGGATAGTAAAAACAAATGGCATATCCCTATTTTTCTCGGATGATAAAGCAGAAATAAACTCGCTTTCCGACAATTTATTCTCGTCTGACTCTCGGCTTGTGTCTCGATTGACAACGAACTGGCTAATAGTGAATTTATCGGAATTGATCCGAAAACTATTTCTAAAGAGATCCCCATTTCGAATACCGTAACCAATTTGTTTGTTCTGAATCAGAACTGCCAATGTGTCTGTTCCATAAATCAATATTTCCGAGGCAGTAATCAGATCACGATTTAATCGATCCATACAAATCAAAGCTTGGTTTTCCAGATTGATTTTTTCATCCCACGATCGGGTTAATCGAATGGAAAAATGGTACACCGAATAGACAAAACCGATAAAGATCAGTGAAAGTGAAATTGCAACCATCAGTTCGATGGTGGTATACCCCTTTTCTCTTGGATTCATGAGGTCAGCCTGAGTGTTTTTAATGTGAAAATGGGTTCTGGATTTTGGAATTTAAATACCCGAATACGGATTTCAATCAAACCTCGATTCTCCTTGATTTCCCGAACGATCCGCCAATCCCGGTTATCCAATCGGATCTGTTCTTCACTATTTTCATACGCTTCACGGGCAGTCGTTTTTTCCAGTTCCGATTCTGCCAATTGAGAAGCAACGATTAAATCACGTCCTTTCCGACCTGTGGTGATTTTCCCTAAAAAAAGCATGGCGGGCACCAGTACTCCCAAAAGTATTGCACTTGCCACCAGTGTTTCAATTAGTGTATACCCTTTTTCAGTTCGACACATTTTATCCATTCGATTCCTTCACAATTTCCCAATCCAGTATACCCAATCCTGGCTTTTCACTAAAGAGCAGTGGCATCAGGAAATTTCGGGGTAACTGATTTCGGTTAATCGCGGTATCCAGCAGCCAATTCAAATAAGTCGTGGGCGAAAGATAGAGATAGAATTCTTCAGTAACCACACTGCCAAAAACCGTTCCACTCAACCGGATATAATGATCAGAATAGATTGCTCCCACAAATTTTGAACCAGCGTCTAAATCAGTCAACATTCCATTCATAGAAGATAACACCTGTTCAGAGTTTGAATGAAGAATGACGGTTCCTTTAACCACAGCATTTTCATGCAAAAGAACCTTTCCTTCGAGCGTATTTCCCACAACATGGCCCTGACAATAGATAACCGAAGGATACTCCAAAACAACCTGATTCTGAATGACAATATCTCCCGGACTGAAGAATTGAGCGCGTAGTTGACCGGGCCCTTGAATTTCAATTCCTTCTTCACCATAGAGAATACAATCCTCAAGAAGCATCTGATTCTGAACGAGAAGTTTTCCACCAGAAACCAACTCCACAAAACGATCCAATTGATTTTCTCCTTGAAGAATCATATCCCCAGAACAACTGATCACGAGTGGGCCCTGAATTCGATCGGTAAGACCCAGATTTTGAATGACCACATTCCCATCGATGAAAATCGTTTTACTTTGAAAATTCTGAAACACAGCATCATCAATCCATCCGTCTGTGATTTCGGATTGGTCATCTGACGGATAAAGAAGCATGGTTTGGTATCGTTCGACCGTTTCCTGAAAAAGTTTGTCATTGAAATAGGGCATTTCCGGATGTTCGACTCTGATTATTTTACCATCAACAAGTTTCTCTCCCTCAAATCCCCGTCCTTTGATCGATCCCTTTTCCACACCTTTCGGACCAACTGTGACGTCTCCGATAATCTGGGTTTTCCCAGTCAGCACCAGCGGATATTTAACGCCTCCGATGTGTACTGCCTGCTGAAAAGCAGCAGGCGGTTTCTCTCCGAGTAGAACACGAATGGTTTCCATACCTTTTTTATACCCAGCATGCGATGTGACTTGTAAAAATCCTCCCCACGGTTCGATAGTGATTTCGGCTGTATTGTCATCCAGAAGAGGAATCGTTTCATGGGTTGGACGCCAAAAAATACCTTTTCCCTCTTGATCGGAAAGATACCACATGGTCTTATAAACACCGGCTTCGGCCAGATGTAGTGCCTGCATTCGATCCACTTTTTGCCGGATAAACTTGTACTGCAGGAGTGATCCCATCAATACAATACTGCAAATAATCGTGGTCACGGTGACCATGACCAGAGCGAGTACCAGTGCCGAACCTTTATCTCTTATTAGAATATTCGATTTCAAAATGCTCCTTGCTCAATATTCAATGCTCAATGTTCAATCATTAAGGTCTCAAAGGCAACGTAAATTCCTCCCCCTCAAAACGGCACTGAAGCCCTTGCCCTGACACCCGCAGGATTTGAATACCCTCAATACTGTCCTTCTCATGAGCAAAATAAATATCTCCACCCGAACCTTCGACAATCGCAAGCTTGCCCGTGGAATCCTCTAACAGACCGCCGAATCGCAACCGGGGTGGTTCGCGTTTCGGTTTTTCAAATCTAGGAATAATTTTTATCGGTGCAGGTTTTGATTTTGGTTTATTCTCTATAAGCCAATGCTTGAAAGGATCCCGATGCGTGTCCTGGTAAACGAATGCTGCTTCACCATTCAAACCCCCTGCCCATGGTTCCGGAATATCCTGAACGCTTTCAACCGCATAATCCCCTGTTTCGTCGTCTCCCTGCATGACACCGAACAAGATTAAATAAACATTACGTCCCCACACGATCAGCGAAAGTACAATCAATAGAGGAATCAGGATGTTCTTTCGAGTCATGTGCTGTACTCCAGAAAATAAAAATGCAAAACCATCTCAACCTGTAATTGATTCGAAGTAAGATTCTGTGATGTGATTTTTAGATACTTGATTTTAATCACCTGATCAGAAGTCTCGAGCCGGTTGATGAAACGGCCCAGTTTGTGATAGGTGGTTGTAAGCGTCAGTTCGATTGGCAGCTCTGTATGTTGCTCTTTCTTTTCAATCTCCCGTGGTTTAATGCTCGTAATATGAACATCGCTCTGGTTTACCGATTGGGACAGAAACACAATCATGGAAGAAAGCCGTGCATCCTGTTTTTGGCTGGTGACAAACCGTTCAACACGTTTTTCCAGATATTTCTTCTGCGCTTTCAATTGTCGGAATGTGCCTTTCCAGTTTTGCGCCTGCCGGATCCTGTCATTGTTCTGTTGAATCGTACGGTTTATTTTATTAATCTCCAGCCCAAACGGAATGAGATGACCCACAACAATAATCACAAAGAGCAATCCCATAATTCCGGCTACAACGCGCCAGATATGTTCACGAAGCATTCTGATAATCGATTCAATCATATCTTAATCCCGCTTCAATCTGAAATTCGATCAGCGGCACTTTTCTCATTTTGGACCGCTTCCATACTTCATTGGCGGACAGACGTTCAGTGGTTAACAGCCTGGCATTTTTAAAAAAGGGCGATTTTTCAAGACCTGCGAGAAAATCGGCAATGCGGATTTCATCAAATGCCCAGCCACTGATCAGCACATCCGCACTTTTTTGTTTTTTCTTGTTACCAACAGATTGTGAGGGATCACAGACCAGCTCACCCAGCCAGACTTTTTTGGGCAAAATAAGAGCGACCTCATCCATCAATTCGGCATACCGGCTTCGTTTGACCACGAGTTTTTGCATCTCACTGAGGGCATTGACCATTATTTTCTGATCTTTTTTCGCCTGTTCCACAGCCAAAATTTTTTCATTCAAAGTCAGTAACTGCGCTTCTGAATTCTCCAATCGGTCAAGTAACACCGCTTTTGTAATATTTAAGATCAACATCGCTGCTAAAACAATAAATCCCAATCCGAGACTCAAGCGCTGTGCAAAACGCTTCTCGTTTTCTTGGTGGATAGCCTGTTTATTCTCTTCAAGGAGAAAATCCAACGTATTGAGCAGAGGATAATACTTTTTCAAAGCCAGCCCAGATGCAACCGCATATTCAGACGGGAGTTCCTGTTTGCCCATACCTCGAAGAGGCACACCCAAATCAACCCGGGTCTGCAGAGATGCCAGTCCATCCTGCATCTCCTCTGTGGCATGTATACCAACGAGAATGCTTTTTGGGAGTTTCGTTTCTCCCTTCTGACGATAAGCAGATAAAAATTCGGTTACCTGCTGTTTTATGGTATTCACATACCTGGATCCGGAAAGATGCGACTCCATATTTTGATAAAAAACCGGACTCCCATTTTCCGTCAGAATCAGGCTGTTGCGATCCCGATCTGCTTCAACAAACAACACCGCTTCATTGAAAAATGTCCTGTCCTGCAGAGCGAAAGTAAGAATTAGATCGAGCGATCCCAATCCAATTGCAATGGGCTTGAGCCCTGCTTCTTCGATCAGACGAATTCTCTTTTCGATCACATGACGCTGGCAAGTACCGACCAAAAGTCGAAATCCCTGTTCATGCTGATTCAAGATATGATAAGTAATAACAAGCTGGCTGGACTTCACACTGACAGGAAGCTGCTTGAGAATCTGTTCCCGAACCCACTGGGTCAGTTCGGCTGAGGAAAGCAAAGGAGACTCTAAAAAAGTATGCCGAACACTCCCGCCGCCGATATGGACAATCACTTCACGGTTCCGAATATGAAGGCGTTGATACAGACGCTGAATCGCCTGGACAATGGCATTCCCGGAAGACGAATCACCATCAATGGATTCTTTGCCGAATTTGAAAAGAGTGATGCGCTTGAAAAACCGGTTGAGGACAACGACACGGACGGTTTTGGTGCCTATATCAAGGCCGACTGCTCCGGGTAACCAATTTTCAATTGAAATCCTCACCGGATCACGCCTTCATAATCTGGCATATAATCCTCCGAATAAGTCAAATGGGGTGTAATATAAATCATGAGTTTGGATTTTACAATATTATGACTTCGATATTGAAAAACCCTTCCCAAAATGGGAATACTGCCAAGCACGGGTATTTTATCGATCGTGTTACTGTCATTCGTCTGCATTAATCCGCCGAGAACGATCGTCTCCCCGTCTCTGAGACGAACTGTCGATTCCAGCACGCGGTGATCAATGGTCGGAGGTGTTTCGGCACTGAATCCGCCGTGGGGCGTGCTGAATTCAGGCTTGATTTCTGTGGTAATCTCTCCGGAAGCACTGACCCAGGGAGTAATCATCAAGCTGATTTCGGCGGTGATTTTCTCAAATCGATCTGTAACCTGATTGATGATTTGATTCCCGCCTATAATGGGGCTTTCCGATTTGAGTTTATAATATTGCGTCTGCCCGATCTTGATACTGGCCGGATGTCCGTTCAATGTGGCAATCTGGGGTACAGATCGAACATTGGCTTTTTTATCTTCTTCAAGTGCCTTCAGATTGAGCATAAATCCATCCGGAAGTCGACCGATATTTTTAATCCCCAATTGTGGTCCGTAAAAACTGATGCTTTTATTCAACAGTGTGCTGTTGGCAGTCACGTCATAGGTAGGCAGGAACTGGTCGGTGGATGCTGTTGAATCTGCCAGGCCGCTCATCCAGGCTCTTAAACCCAGTTCCTTTAAATCTGTATTTTGATAATCGACCACAACCGCTTCAATCAGGATCTGGGCAATCGGATGATCGATCTTATTGATAAATCCTTCCACTTCGCGGATCGCATCCTGGGCTCCGACCACCATCAGACTGTTGTGTTCCTTGATAATCTGCAGCATGGTCTTGGATGCGAAAGCCGGGGGCAGCAGGTCGATGATTCCGTCGGCTTTGATGTGATTCAAACGGATCAGCTGCGTGGAAGCAATCCCCGAGACATTCTTATCACCGATCAAATAAATCTTCCCCTCCTGGCGATACGTATAATTGGTTCCCTTGAACAGATAATCCAGTACATCGTCAAATGTCAAACCGGAACATTTGGCATTGACTTTACCGGAAAGATCGCTGAGAATGAAAAGATCCGTACCCAGCTGAGAGGCCGTTTCCCGAACCACATTGCCCAGATCGGCCTGCATGACATCCAGGGTAACCAGACTGTCTTCGACATCTACCCAGAATGACTGCCGTTGCTTCTGTCCATCAGCCGTCTGCATCATATAGTCCCGTTCGATGGTATAAATCCCATCCTGTTTGCGGACACGGTAGCCATTGCCTTTCATCAGTGTGGTTAATCCCTGTTCGAACGGAATATTTTGTAGCAGACCGGATACACTGCCTTCCACACCATGGGTGAGCAGAATGTTTTTCCCACTTGCTTTGGCTATGGCATAAACCGTTTTTTCAATGTCCTCGTTTTTCAGATCCACGGATAGCTGATTATTCTCACAGGAGACCTGCAGTGGTTTAGGCTCGGGTTTGGGTAGTTCTGGCAAAGATATTTTATAGATATTGTTCTCAAGCGTCATGACAAGTCCGTTTTCTTTGACCAGAAATTCAAGCGCATCATGAACCGTAATATCTGTTAATCTGAGCGTAACCCGCTGCCGTACTGCGTCGTCAATAAATACATTCAGGTTGTACTTGGTCGCCAGACTGCGGACAATATCCTTGATCTCCGTGTTTTTGAAATCCAGCAGATGAATCTTCTCAAGCGCAGCGGATGGAATGTGTGTATCCTGAACCTCCAAAGGCGTCTCTACCGCCCGCGTTGAATCCGGCTCTACAGAAGTCTGAAAAGAATCTGCCTGGACATGGGAAATCATGATGAATAAAATCACCATTTCCGCCACAACCCATTTCTTAAAAAATGTATGTTTCATATCGGTTGTACCCCCGTTAAATAAATTCCAATAAATTGTTTTCCAATCCCATTCAGAGAAATAATCCTACTTGAATGGAATAATTCAAAAAATCAAAATATCGAACCCGGTTTTATAAATAAAATGGAAATTCTGAAATATACGAAAACATGTCAAGAAAAAACAAATCTGCTACTATATATTATAAATAAATTTTTACAAAGGCATAGAAATTTAATAATTATAACTCTTTTTGTCAATATAAACCATAACTTAAACTGATGCTATTAAAAACAATTAATATTCATGAAAAAAGTACCAATTCTACGATGATACCCAATCCAACTATTATTTTTGTTCTGTGATACTTACAGTTTTCAGTTTCAAAAATTATTGAAAGAGCGAAGGCAGGATTTTATAAAAACTCGAAAAATTTCGAATTTCTATCTGATTCTCTTTTCTCTCACGCTTCAACCGATAAACAAGCTGGTAGGCCGGTAAGAAATACTTTTCATGAAAATATTGAAGCGACTTACTTATTTGTGAATCATCCGTTTTAACTTCAGCGATAAACTGAATCTTATCTCTATCTGTAAAACAAAAATCAACTTCACGGCCATCTTTGGTCCTGAGATAATGCAGTGCGGATGGAACACCTTTTTCATCATTATGTATGTGTGTCTGTTTCAATAGACTGACAGCCATAAAATTTTCGACTCTGGATCCGATATTGCCTTCAACAAGCCCTGTATCATAAAAATAGATCTTTGGTTCCTTCAATAAAGATCGGGCAATATTCTTTGAATACGGAGTCACTCTGAAAATAATATATAATGCTTCCAGAATCTGTATAAATTTCTTTATGGTACCTGGTGCTTTTTGAACATCTTCCGAAATAGATTTATATGAAACCGGAGATCCCACTCTGCGTCTGAGAAGATTAAAAACCAATTGAATAGCTCGAATATCATCAATTCGTTTGAAATCCAAAACATCCGTACGTATAAGACTATCCGCATATAAACTTCGCCATCTTTCAGCATCTGTGTCTGTTTCAGATAGAAAAGGTTCTGGAAATCCCCCTCTTCTGAGTAAATGCTCATAGTCAATGGAAACCTGAATATCATCCAGTTCTATGGGGTCAAAAGGTAATAAATGATGAACAAAAAACCGACCTGCCAACGAGTCTCCGGTCTGTCGAAAAATATCCAATCTCGCACTTCCTGTTACCAGTATTTTCTGCTGAGGCGGTTTTGTATCATATACACCTTTTATAAAATTTTTCCATCCCGGCATTTTATGCAATTCATCAAGAATTAACAGTTCTGTTGAAGAAAGCCATGCTTCCTTATGAATGATTTCACGATCCTCAAAACGATCATAATTCAGATACTGATGGGAATCAAATGATTTTTCAATATCCAGAGCCAGCCATGTCTTCCCTACCTGTCTTGGCCCTACAAGAAAAACAAGTTTCTTGTTTAAATCATTAATAATTATTTGTCTTTTTCTTCTATGCATATGACTAATTTAAACAACTTTGCAAAAAAGTCAAGACTTTTTTGCAATCCGATTCATTATAGTCGCATTCGATTATAAGATATAATGCATTCTAGTGCTTAATGAACAATGGATTATCAGACGGAAAGTAAACTTCTGTTCTGATCAAAAAATCTTGATACATTTCATTGCAATTATATAACATTTTTGGTAACTAAATGCTATGGTTCGAGCATTTCGAATAATAATTGTAATATTCTCTTGCATAATGACTCAGACAAGATCGAAAAAATATCATATCTAAATCGATTGACAATATATCAACAGGTGTTGAAAAATTCCTAAAACATAATTTCTAAATTGCTCATCGTTCATATGTGAAAATACATTCAAAGGCCGCTGATTACTTACCCAGACCACGCCTTCCGATGTCAGCTCAGAAAAATGATTACTTATATGATTTACAAAAGATTTAAACCAGGAAGGATATGCTTTCTTCAATAAAACAAAACCACTGTAAATTTCATCCTTGTTTTCTTTAGAATTTGCTAGTATATCAAACATATAGTATAAATCCTTTTCTTTTTTCAATGAATCCGTTCTCCTTACATAGACGAGACCTTTATGAAAGATATAAGCTTCTGGAGAAGGAATTATAATGTTTATTGGCATCGGTTTTCCGCCGATCTTAAAATCATCGATTTGTAATTCGACAGTATTCTCTATTAGAATAGACGCAAACCGAAGCGCTTGAGCAGTTAAACCATTTTGAATTTCAATAGGTGAATCGTCGTGCGGGCCTTTCATGACTGTTAAGAATTCGACTTCTACTTCTTCATTTCCCACTCTTCCTGCATATCCCACTATCGGAGGTATATCATTGCTTTTAAAAATGGGTTTAAAACCGGCATTGCAAAGTAAATGATCTAGAGATGCCGAACCTATAACAGGAACTTTCGTTTTTACAAAAATATCAATATCTCTTGTCCTGATAGGCATGATTGTTTTATCATGAAGCAGATAATGATAATATAACATTGGAACCCAGCCACCACCGATCACAATCTGAGACAAGTAATCTTTTAAGATCCACAGAGTATGAAAGAAACCCGTTTTAAAATCTGCATCCATTTTATATCAATCCTTGAAATATCTTCTCAAACGTTTCTCAAATAGATGTTCTGCCTGCTCTCTGCCACGAATAGGGAAGTGATACAAATCGAGATAGAGCTGCAAATCGGATGTAACCCATAAATTGTCTACCCACTGTTTATCATAGAAGACCGAATTCTTATAATAAGGTAACAAGAAGATTAAATTGGCTCCATGTTCTACTTTTTTTAATTCAAGTTCTTGAACCCAAAATTCAATATCCTTTTTCTCTTTTACATAAATATGCACCTCTTTATAGATAGAAAATGGTGAGACGAGATTTGCTCCGGCTTGATATCCCAATACATAAATCATTTCTTTGGCAATATTCACCTTTTTTACTTTTTGAATAATAGCTTCCGGACTTTCTGCTAGATAAAAATATTTGAATTCTTGATTCTTTTTATAATCATAAACATAAACCCAATCGTCTATGATCTTTTGGGGATCGTGCAATTTGATTTTTTTATTACTGCGCGCGACATAGTTTCTCTTTTCAAGTTCCTTCATCAACCGAGACACAAATCCGGGGTCCAGTTTCAACACATCAGCAATCTCTCGAATTTTCCACAATTTCTCTCCGTTGGAAATGAGCGCTCTTAGAATTAATGAAGCTTTATCAGAAAAAGGTCCACGCCCCTTTCTTTGCTCAGGAAACTTATTCGGAAAACCAACTCGTTCGATATACAAATCGCCATATTCCAGATATAGATTCCCTGACAGATCAATAAAGTAAACACCATGATTCTTGCACAGCTGTCTTCGTTCTGGGCTTAAATACTGTGAAACAATAACAGGCACAATATTTTTTTTCTGCCCAGAATAGGATTTTATTTGTGCCAGCTTTCCTTTAAACAGTGAAAGACTGATATGAGAAGCCACTTCCAAAGCCAGTTTAAAATGATTACCCTTATAAGAAACGCTTGCGATAGAATCGGGCTTCCAAAGATCTCCCGAAAAAGGCTGAGGTTCAATCTTGAATTGCATAGCACTGTTTGGGATAAGCTGATGAATATTTTTCATGAATTCTTTAATGATAACAGATTCCATAATAATTGCCTGTTAAATTAATATTGTCCATTTGGACAACAATATAATAATAAGCAACATTAATGTCAATAAAAATGTTACTGATCATTCAGGAGTTTTACCAATGGGTGAAACTAAGTTTCAAACCGGTTCCCATTGGCATCGTATGTATAATTAACTTCATATCCGAAAGTATCGATTTTCCTGTTGAGTCTTCCATAACTGTCATACTCAAAATTACTGGTTCGGCCCAGGCTGTCGGTCATTGAAGTTAAATTTCCATTGATATTGTAGGTATTGGTAAGCTTATGCCCTTCAGTATTAAAAAAGCCCGATAGAGCTAAACTCATATCGGACCTATAAAATATCAGGTGAATACCATCACTGAACAGATAGTTTATATAATAATTTATGACCACCAACGATTTCCATATCTTGGAGTTCATTTTTGAAAACATCGCCATACATTCTCAAACCTAAAATTAGTGCCCCATAATTTGAAATACCATCTTTTTGATAACCTAAAATTTTTTTAATGTTAGGCCATGATTTATCTTGCGAAATTTTCAAATCACTTAGTAATGTGATCCATGCATAAAAATCAATATTTACTATGTTTTCAAATGAATCATCATATAAAATATTATCAATAATTTTATATACCTTTGGTAACCAATTGAATTTTTGTAAATTTGGACCAATCATATTTAAATTCATTAAGAATCCTGCAAACTCATCATTAATTTCAATTAAGGTTTCATTATTATCAAAATATTCCTTGATTTGTTGAATACTAGTAGTAACTTCACCTTCATCAATCATATATTCTCTATTTTCAACATTATCATATCCAACAATACACATGTGTCTATAGATTATCCAAGCATAAAGGTATCCTAAGGTAGTATTGTCAAATTTATATGATAATTCATCATTTTTATCTATTAAACCAAATCTTTGTTTAATTAAATAAATATTTATATATTTAACAATATCTTCAATATCACCATTTTTATTTATCCATATTTTTAGTTCTTCAGAATTCATATTCATCATATCTATTAATTTTGAATGTTCCTTAGAATAACCTAATTCTTTCTCAGAATAATTAATTAAATGATCATATCCTGTTCGCGACAAAAGACATAAATAATTTTCTAATAGAGCAGCAATAAAATCTTGGTTATTCATTAGCACCTTACCACACACTAGTGTAGAACCCTCGCGCGAATAGAGGAATAACTCCCTCGACAACAACAAATATTATTTTAATGTCAGGATAGAATCCCGACCTACAAACTTCGACATTTATTAGAAAGAAAAAATAAAATGGTAGGAAATATTTACACCTTTTTTAACTAAGCTATAAATGTACACTCAATTTAGAATTTAATAAAAAGAAAAATAAGGTAATGGAAATTAGAATCAATAAAGTTATAATATTTTTTCTATTTAATATCTTTTTCTCAAATAATAAAGATATTGAAATAGAACGATTTTCTTTATAATACAAATATATTTTTTTTAACAAAAAGAATAAATAAATAATGATATTTATAACAAAAAGAATTATAACACGAGGTAAAATTTTCAATAGTACACTTTTGTCTTTAACTATAATGTTTATACCCTTTAATAAGTACCTAATTGTAAATATACCACCTATTAAAAATATTAAAATAATTATCATTACCATTATGATCCAATAATCTTCTTTCAAATTTATTCTATTCCTTTTCATTTAATAAATCCTCCAAATATTATAATAACCATTCTATCTATATTTCTATTACAACCAACGGTATTGTAATAATTCTTGGAAATAACTCATAAAGAAAACTTGTCGCCTTAAAAGCATAAACAAATCTTAATATAATATTTGCCCAAAAACCCAATACTCCACCAACTGTAAGAGCTACTAATAATTTCTTTACATCATATTTCCCATAAAGAGTCTGCATCAATAATTCTGTGAGCAATTACTCCCCCCCACCAAAAGCCGCTCCCAATAATGCTTTCTTAATTGCTCTAACTACCAAGAATTTTATCAAAGCTTTTTGTGATAAAATCCCCTGAATTTGAATTCTTTTAACCAAATCTACTATCAGAAACTCCCCACTCCAATCCACATAATCCACCGGATCATTGCCGCAATACAGATACTTATGCAAACTCAACGGTTCGAACATACTACCCGGCCAGGTATCCATCGTCAGAAACCGTCCTGTTTCAGGATTCATGTAACGAGCACGTAAATAGTAAAATCCTACATTCGGGTCGTACTGCTCACCGGTGTACATGTACTTATTTTCAGTCGCGCCTGAACGGTTCAGCAATAATCCAAAAGCATCATAAGTATAGGTATCGGTCACCTGCTGTGAATCATCCGATAACTGTCTGGTACTCATCTGGCCGTCATAATGAAAATAACTTGTCAAAGAACTGCGTTTCTGAGAAATTAAATCATCGCCATAATTGTACTTAACAAGAACCGTACCAATTCCATCACGTTCTTCTAAAACTTGCGCATAATCTCTATTTTTGTCAACCAAATAATTGGTTACATCTCCATTCACAACCTTCTGCATACGAATGCCGTCGGTGTCATAAGCATATGCAATCGTGTCAGCATTGGTGAGAACTTTTTTTAATCGGTTCTGGTAATCGTAAGAATAAGATGTCGTATCCAGGCCTTCGATTTTCTTTAAAGTGTTTCCGTTAGCATCATAAACGTAGTTTCTGGTTTCAAGTTCCAAGTTTTCAGTTAAAAACCTGTCATTATCATCATAAACATATTGCGTGGTATCCCCATTATCAATTTTCATCAACCTATTACCAACTGGATCGTATTCATACGAAATTATCCGTAAACCAAAATTCGGATCGTTGATTTTTTCTTCGGTGAGTTTGTAGGTGTCGTCATAGGTGTATTGAACTAATCTTCCTGTATGCTCCAAAACCTGAGTCCGGTTCCCTGCCGGGCCTAAGGAATATTCGTAACAGGAGATTGTATCGCCGTTGGATTTATGATTGAAGAGTTTTTTTAACCGGTTCAGTTCATCGTATGTGTACTCTGCTTTTGTGCTATTGGGATAAGTGATACTCTGTCGGTTTCCGACTTCATCATACGCATAAGTCGTTAAACCGCCATCGGGATCAGTGACCGTTTTTAACCGGTTGAGCTGGTCATAGCTATATCTTGTTGTATCATTTTCAATAATCAAAGCTGTTTTATTTCCCATAGTATCATACTGGTACTCAATAGCTGAGCCATCAGGATGAATGACTTTGGTCAGTCGATTTCCTAAATCGTAGAGACTGATCGTGGTGCCTCTTGCATCCACCACTGTATCCGGCCGTCCTGTCTCTGTATATCCATAATTTTCCTCTGTCAGATCCGGGAAGATTTTCTTTTTGAGCCGGTTGTTTTTATCGTATTCACACGTGATCGTATTGCCGTTGAAATCCGTGTGTGTGAGCACATTCCCTGCGGCATCGTACGTAAAACTCTCTTCCTGACCGAGAGGGAGAATCCGCTTGGTCACTCTGCCAAGGTTGTCGTATAAGCATGATATTACCATTTTTCGATAGCTGCTTTTATATTTAAATAAAACCGCAAATACATTGACAATTGCAGCAATAAGTAATATATCTAATATTGATTGAAGTAAATAAAACATAATTTTAACATATAAATTATTGGTCAGCACATTACATGTTATTGAAAAATTATCATCATTGAAGTTGCTTAATTTCATCACGATTAATGAACAAATCATGCCAATAAGCCATATAACAATACCACTTTTTAAATTGATTTTATGGATAAATCGGGATAAAAAATTTTGCTGATTTTTAAATTTTATAGTGTTCATTTTTATCTCAATAAATTTTAGATTATCTAATTAATTAAAAAGGTGCACCAATGTGCACCCTTCGCAATTATATGATTTAGGAAAAAAATACAGTCTCATCATTCTTTAAAAACAATTTCAAATTTTTGGAGTTTCCAAGAACCATTAATTTTTTTATAAAAGGCTTCACCATATTGATATAATACTTCGAAACACACAATAGATTCGGATAAATCATTATTAAAATAAATTTTGACTACCCTTGGATAATCCCCAACAAGCCAATAATTTAACCAATGACTTGGAATAATTCTCAAATATGTATTTAAGAATCTTACTCTATCAAAAACTTCCTCCTTCCTATCCATATTAATCCTAAGACATTCATTTTTTTCAAACTTGGAAAATAAAAACTTACTTAGAATATTCTTGATTTTTTTATTGAAATATATAACCTTGATACTATCTTGTCCTATATCAGGACAAAAATTTGTGATATAAACTTTATTATTTATATCCTCATCAAGATCCCTTGTAGTGTGATCTTTAAATGAATCATATCCAGTAATAAGAGCCAATATAGTATCTTGGATAATAATATATTTGGTTGAATCAGAAATGAGTTTTGGCTCTCCAACATATTTTAAATACATCGTATCTTTTGGATTATAAAATACTTTATAAAGTTGATATACAGTTTCTTCTATTTTCGAAATAGTTTGAGTATGCTCTTTATAAAAAGATATTTGTTCCTCGTACAAACTATCTAAAAATACTGATAGTTGAATTTTCGATTTTTTGGTATAAGCATTTTCCAAAAAATGAATATCTTGTCCGTATAACGGAAAACCCAGTATAAATAAGCAAATTATGATTTTTTTCTTCATAGTACAATCTCCCTTATCATTAGGGAATAGGAGGTACTATAACATTTCTGCACTGGGATAGTATCCTGAATTAATCAAGAGGTATAAATTTCAATAAATACTATTAAAGATAATTCCACGAAAAAATTGCTTGTTTATTAAAATTGTCATAGAAAAGTATATAACAACTTTTACTATAACTGCTATACAAAAATAAAGCCTCTATTTTACCATCTAAATCGTAATCACCTACATCTATCAAATCCAAATACTCTGCATTCCAATCTTCCAAAATAGGTGTTATACAATATGGACGTTCATTGCCCTTCATAAGAAACCAATAGGTCGACCAATTTAAACCAGGGGGACCATCACATTCATTTAGCGTTGGATCAAGTCTTAACATCACCAATTGAAAATCGTTCTTAATCGAATAAGATTCTTCAAGTAGATCTTCATCTGAGTAATTATAAAATTGTTTGCCAAGATTGATCAATGATGTATCACACGTCATTAACTCATTAACCTGCTTTCTAAATTCAAAAATCAAAGCTTCCTTTTTTACTTTTGATAAAGATATTTCATCAATCGAATATGATAAACTACTGCTTTTTTCTGGCATAGCGACAAGTGGCCGATTTTGGGGTATACCTCTCCAAATCTCGAATTTCTCATTATCATTACATACTGATGGAACAGTTTTATTTGTATCTACTAAAAAAAGACCAATATCTGATATCCACTTTTTTTCTTTTAATGCCAGTACCTGGATTTTTCCAATTGTGTCTCCATCATAATATACATTCCAATTATGAATACAATTTGATTTCCTGTATAAGTACCCATAATAGGACAAATCACTACCATTTAATGAAACCCAAGCGTTCCCCTCTTTTTTGAATGTCATTCTCATAAAAGGTTCGCCTGAAAAATTCTCCAATACCCCTACAAAACCCGAATCCAGATTATTATTTGGCTGCTGAAATAATGCACTGAGAATAATGCTCATTAAACAAATTTTTTTCATGTCAATGCAAGCCTATCACTGCACAGGAATTGTGCCTCTGGGTGTTACAATTTTCGCTGTCGTAGTGAATCCTACACTATACACACGAACCAGAGTAGAATCCTGGCGAGATCACTCCTTTATCTAATAGACGCTTTCTTTAACTTTGCTGTTTCTGCTTTATAGATTGCCATGTAAATAGATGATAAAAACTCCATTGAAGCATCCTTATAGCCTGTGATTGCTAACCAGTAAAGGTCTGGAAGATATTTATCACTATCAATACGATATTCTAGTATAATAGCTGCTGCTAATCTGGAAATAGATCCATCATTTTTTGGACTGGCTAAGATTATTAGCTGTTCTGTGGTCATTGATTCACCCAGTTCTAAATCAGAATCAATTCCTGGTCCTTGAATATAATCACTTGCCTTCTCCGATTTTAAAGTTACCTTATTGACTCTATTGATTTCAGAAATTAAATCCTGAACTGGAACTAAATCTTTATTAAGAGTATCAGGTAATGAATAGGATGCAAAACAAGAGTATACAGTTAAAGCAAATATTATGGGACAAGTATAAATACACCGATCAAATGAATATTCAGGATTCTCAATAAAACTTGCCAAAATTGGTGCACATCTTCTATCTTTAATATAAGCTGCTAAGTAGATTAGTATATCAGGTATTGAGTCAGGTTTTTCTAAACACTCTTTTAATTCTTTTAAAATTAAATCTCTATAATTATTTTCATTGTTTATAATGTTCAAATAAGCATCTTCTAGTTGTTCAATATCATTTGAATATAAGAAATTATGTAAAACTATTTCTGTGCTAATTTCTAATTTCGAAGAATCAGATGAAATACAATTATCTGATGCACAGATTATAGTATATAAAAAAATACAAAATGTTATAAAAATTAATTTTAAATTTCTAATTGAGTCCATTGTTATAATCTCCTTAATTATTAAAATTTAATGCTACTATTTACAATAGAGTAAATAAGAATACATACTTTCTATTCCTGAACAGTAATTTCGGTTAGAGGATCTGTTTGATGTGTTTGATGAATTTGTTGCATCCCATCATCAGTAGTCCTAATACAACATTCAGTTACAAGAGATGGACCACCTTGATCCTCTTTACCAGCATGCATGAAAAAAAAGTAGAAAATATTAAAATTGATTCGTTGTATCAGGGCTCATTTCGATTATTGCATCTTTTAAGAAGATCTCTTCTTTTTTAAGCACATCTATACATTGATCACGAATCTTTATTAAATCTTTATTCTGAACTTTTTGTAAGGCTTTAATCCTCTTCTGTGTTTCCACAATCATTTCATCAAATTTATCTACAAACTCTTCACCATAATTGCATAATATTCCCACTAAACTATGAAAACTCTTTCCAAGGTACTTATCCAATAATCTCAGAAATAATTCTGGATTTTTTTCTATTAACCTTCCAAGATAAATATCGAAAAATTCTAAATAATTAGGATAACCTATAAACAAAGGATATAACTGAAAACATAACTCAATTGCATAGATATTTCCATTTTCTACTAATTTCAGGACTTTCCAAATCTTGCAATCTTCCGTTAACTGAACAGTTGTAGTTGACAAGTAAGGTTCACAATCTTCTGACAAAGATTCTTTTATTTGCTGTTGACATGCAAGAAAATTAATTTCATTTGGTTTTTGAATAAAATCTTCCCATACATTTTCTTCCCCAAAGATGTTAGAAGAGAAGATGAATAAAAAAAGAAAGTACAATATTATTTTTGCTTTCATATGATCTTCGCAAATCAATTAATACTCCCATTCACCATCAATCATCTTCCCCTTTCTTTAGTTCTTCCCATCAAGTGAACAGGGAGTTGATTTATTACTTTGACTGATAAAATGATTTTCTCCCTCGAGTCGACCTCAAAACAAAATTACTTACCACCTTGAGTTTCCTAACCGACTTTAGATGGCCAAACTAAAGAGAAACTAAAGAACTTAGATAAAATAATTCAACAATTTTAAGAATCTAAATTAATTTTCAGTCAATCGCTCATCTCATTGTAAAATTTCGCAACTAAATCTTCATCATCTGATAATATAGTTCTGATCGATGCATTATTAATTATTCTCCATTCAGCAACATAACCACTAGCCCCGTCGGAAAAATAACCCCTAACAATCCAGCCACATTCTGTCCATTTTTCGACAGAAAAAAGTTCCTTTTTTGTGTTTACAATCCAAGGATTATACATTCCAAAGGTTTCTAATTCTATTTCTTTACCATTTATTTCTATGTAAGCTTGCTTCAACATTGTTTTAGGTATTTCCCAATCAGTACCGAAGAAAGGTGCACCGTCAAGAAGAGAGACACCTGACCAATCAGAAGCATTACAGTATTGTATATTATGTTTTGTGGAATCAAACAACGAGGCGATCATATGTAATTTGATGTTATGATCAAATTCAAAGACTACATGTTCAACAAATTTCAAACGTTGTGAATATGAATTTTGTACATAAAAAAATATAATTCCTAAAACTAAGATTATAATTTTTTTCATAGTTTCGCCTTATACCCTGATCAATATTTATCAACAATTATATAATCATTGAATTTAAAAAAAATTACTTAAATCCATATAAAACTGTTGGTTGGATGGTATAGAGATTAAGAATTAGTTAATTTTTATCTCATGGTTTTGGGATTACTCTTCACGTCATAAAAGTGTATTTTTCATTGATAAACTGCTGTACTTCCCTCCCCACATATCAAAACAAAGTCTATCCCCCGCTTGAGTTCCCAAACCAAAAAAGTTAAGAAACCAGGGACAGATTATTTAATCATGATAAAATTTTAATCTGATAATTGTATCATTCTGTACATAAACAATACCCATATCAGAATTTCCCCAGCCCTCATTCGTATGTCTATATGAAATTATATGGACTGCTTTATTCTTTTCTAGAGTATCAACAGATTCTGTTCTAAATATTATAAAATCAGACATTATTTCATCAGTTTTTTTTAAGCTCATCCCAACATTCAATTGATTAAATTTTTTAATAAATACTTTTCTGGAATTCCATTGTATATTTCTGATAATTATTAAGCTTATTAAAAACAGTATAGCCATAAAGAACTTCATTTTTTTGAATCTGGATTTATATAGTGCAATAAAACATAAAATGTAAAAGAGAAAATATAATAGAATAAAATGATATTTTAATGAGAGGGCAAAATCAATATCAAATAAAATAAATAAAAAAATCATAAATAATGTAAACGCTATTATAAAGATTCTTTGAATAATATATGTCATTTTATAACTCTGTGAATTCAAGTTCGTTGTTGTTGAAGCTTGAAGACTATGGGAAAATTATATATAATAAACATGTATCAGGTGAATAAAATTACTGTATAATAATAGGTACCTTAAAATTGTTAATAATTATACTATCTTCACTTGCAGGATCAAAAGTAATTTTTGAATTCAAAAGTTTTTCATCCCAAACTTTTGAATTATTTTCAGGATTTATTAACCAAATCATCTTTTTATTTTTATATATGCTTAACAATAATGAGTGATCATCTAAATCAAAATGTCTTATTAACAATTTATTATCCATTTTACATATTATTTGACAGGACTTATCCGCATCAAATTTATGAGAGAGTGGACAATATTTTGTAGCATTACTTAAAGTCCAATTTACAGTAAGATAAATACAAGCAACTGCTGTTCCTAACAAAAATATAATTGTAACTAAAATACAGATTATTTTAAAAATATATCTCAACATAATATCGATCACTCCTTTTTTTATTCGACTTTAAAAAAATAGTTACTAAAATAACAATTAAAAAATATTGTTTATTTAATAACTACAATAGGTATTCTAGTATCTTTAAAAATTAAGCTATCTTTGCTAAAAGGATCAAATTTTAGTGAATCACAACAGACATTATGATTTAAAGAATCAATTACATTATTTGGAAGTTTTATCCACAATAATTTCTTCCCATCATAAATACTTAATGAACATTCATCTGTTTTTGCATTATAATGCTGGATCAATGTTCTTCCCTTTAATTGATCAATTATTTCACAATACATATGTGCATTTAGTTTATGACTTAAAGGACAATATATTGTTGCACCGCTAAATATTTTACTTGTTATTAGGTAGGTAATGAATATAATGACTATTAATATACCTAAATATGACAATGTTAAAAAAATGCAACGTTCAAACTTGGATTTATTATTTCTCATAACAAACTCCAATTTTAATGTTTTTTCATTATTATATCAACAATTGGCGAATGATATCTTTCACATCTATTTTCACAGGTTTCATTTTCTGGACAATTACGTCCCCATTCGTTTGCGATCTCATCTTCATCACATCCTTTTTTCCCTCTTAATTCATCAGTCCATTCACGAAACTCACTTATCTCTTTTGCTGCTTCAATACCTTTTGGACCTAATTTTGCAGATTGACAATTTGCCATACAATGAAAATATTTATCTGTCTCTCCATACTTATCCCATGCTTTATTTCTCTGTGCATATAAATCAGCTAGCTGCACATAATACCAGTTTTTAACAAAAATTTGCATAACACGATAATAAGTAATATCAATAACTGATAATCCATAAAGATCAAACATATTTAATGGATTATTTTTACCATAACAATAAAAATTAAGGTCACTCCCATCAAAACCCATTGGTTCCTTCGCTGTCCACCTCCCAACATAAGCATCGTAATCCCTTGCCCCAAACCGAATGAGCCTTGTATGATTGTCATATAATCCCCCGGCGTACCCAAAAGGTTGGAAATCAAGATTCGTATCATATAACACATTCCCAAACTCATCATATCCAATCTCCTGAACAACTTGACCAGTTGAAATATCTGCAACCTGTCTCACGCTACCTAAATGATCGTAAACAATTCGATAAACTTGACCATTTTTAATCATGTAATCAGGAACATGGGATTTACTTCCATAAATAAAACGGGCTATCACATTACCGGTTGCATCTAACATGGCTGCAGGATTGAGCTGGCCTTCGTAAATCAATCGATACTCCCATACTCCATCCACCTTCTTCCCGATTCTTCTGTTATTCCCATCAATTATATATTCAATCTGTTTATCATCTGACAGAAGAACCGATATCAAATTACCCAGATTGTCATAAGTATACCAAGTTGTATCTGAATCAACAGATTTGTATCGAAGTGATCCGTTTGCCGAATATCCGTAACTGGCATTATCATATGTAAGAATCCTGTCCTGATCATCATATGTACCAAATACTGTTCCAATTGGTGTTTCATGACTCAGTCTGTTCCCATTGTCATCATACGTGTAGACTGAAATCGTTGTGTCGTTACGGTCCACTTGAATAAGACGACCAGCAAGATCATAGGAATAATCGAATGTCTTGGTTACACCTTGAACTGTCTCCACAATCCTTGTAATCCTGCCCAAATCATCATGTGTGTAAACAGTCTGAAACAAAACCTCACTACCGAATTTGGCTATATAATCGGTAACTTCACCATAGTTATTATACGTGTATTCAGTCGTCACATTCCCCAGAGACGTGCCTGTCATCAATCCGTTTTCAGTGTTGTATGAAATGGACAAATCTCCTGCTTGTGTCAACGATCCATCATTATTATATAGATATGAAACAGGATCAGAACCATTCACACGCTGCTCGATCACCCGAAAATCATTATCGTAAAGGAACTCAACACTACCATTCACATCACCTGCATAGAAAATACTGGTCGGCAAAGAACCATCGTATGCAAAAGTAAGAGAATCGCCTTCAGGTGTAATAATCTGGCTAAGATTAGCAGTCAAAGAATCGTATTGAAAAATCGTCTCGCCTCTATCAAAAATGATTTTTGCTGGTTTACCTGCACCTGCACAGCTACAATCTGAAGAATCATACACTACTTCAATAGTACTGTTATCAGGCAGAATGGTTTTCACTAATTTACCGTCCAGGTTGTATTCATAATAGGTAGCACCTGCACTGTCTTCAACAGCCGGGGGTATGTAACTTTCTGTTAGATTTGTTGAGGTATAAGTGTACTGATGTTCTGGACGGCCCGGCGGTTTGAGTGAAATCATATTACTATTAGTGGCACAAGTATATTAGACTCTCAAATTAACAGATTTAAAAACCAAACAACACTACTAATGATAACTCCATAAAAAAACCGCTCGTTTATTAAAATTATCATAGAAAAGTATATAACCATCCTTATTATAACTACCAAACGAAAATAAAACTTCAACTTTACCATCTAAATCGTAATCACCCACATCTATCAAATCCAAATACTCTGCGTTCCTATTACCAAAAATGGGCGTTAGGCTATGTGGGCGTTCATTCCCTTTAATAAAAAACCAATACGTCGACCAATCTAAACCAGGGGGACCATCACATTCATTCAGCGTCGGATCAAGCCTTAACATCACCAATTGGAAATCATTCTTAATCGAATAAGATTCTTCAAGTAGATCTTCATCTGAGTAATTATAAAATTGTTTGCCAAGATTGATCAATGATGTATCACACGTCATTAACTCATTAACCTGCTTTCTAAATTCAAAAATCAAAGCTTCCTTTTTTACTTTTGATAAAGATATTTCATCAATCGAATATGATAAACTACTGCTTTTTTCTGGCATAGCGACAAGTGGCCGATTTTGGGGTATACCTCTCCAAATCTCGAATTTCTCATTATCATTACATACTGATGGAACAGTTTTATTTGTATCTACTAAAAAAAGACCAATATCTGATATCCACTTTTTTTCTTTTAATTCCAATACCTGGATTTTACCAATTGTGTCTCCATCATAATATACATTCCAATTATGAATACGATTTGATTTCCTGTATAAGTACCCATAATAGGACAAATCACTATCATTTAATGAAACCCAAGCATTCCCCTCTTTCTTGAATGCCATTCTCATAAAAGGTTCGCCTGAAAAATTTTCCAAAACTCCTACAAAATCCGAATCCAAATTATTATTTGGTTGCTGAAATAATGCACTAAGAATAATGCTCATTAAATAAATTTTTTTCATTTCAAATACCTCCAATTACAAAATATAAAGTTAAAATATACATAATTCTATTATTATAAATACTTAACACTATAAATCTGACCAAGGCCATAACGGAGAGACATATACTTCTATGGTTCCACCTCCTGAATTATCAATAATATTTCTAACATCCAATGACATTACAATACACCCTTCCGAAGCAGTTCCAAAACCATCATCACCATGAATCCTAAAATCACTTCTTCCATATGTTTCTGTTCCAAAAGAAGCATCTAATGGAATCGTAACAGCACCGCACTTATCACTATCATATGCAGGACCTATTGACCATAATCCCCGCGGTATTGGACCAACATCTTTAACATGCTCCATAAGCGGATTATTTTTACCTTCGCCCCTACCTGAATAACCATATTCATTTACCACCTCATTATTAGTATAATCATCATAACATACAAGATGACCTGTACCCTGACTATACGTACAAGAAACTGTTAGGCCTAATGGATCAGAATAATTAATAGGATTATTTAAGCTGTATTCATAAAAATTCGATCTTCCACTATCAAATTTTATTGGATCTTTTTCTGTCCACCTTCCAGATGAGGCATCATAATTCCTTGTATGATAATAAACAAGTTTTGTCTCGTTATCATAAAATCCACCAGCATACAGAAATGGCTGAATACAAAGATTTGTATTTTCTAAAATTTTACCGTATTCATCATAAAAAACGGATTGTAATACTTCACCATTCAAAACATTTATCACTATTCTTGTACTTCCAATATGATCCGAAATGATACGATAAACATTTCCATTAGTTAAAATATATTCAGGTGAATTTGATTTACTACCATACACGAACCGGGCAATTACCTGACCAGAAGCATCAAGCATAGCAACAGGATTAATCTTATCCTCATAGATCAATCTATACTCAAAAACACCATCCACCTTCTTTCCGATCCGTCGGTTTTTTCCATCAATTACATACTCAACCAGTTTCCCATCTGGCAACAATACAGAAATTAAATTACCAAGGTTGTCGTATGTATATCGTGTTGTATCACTGTTCTCTGCTTTCCATTCCAATGTGCCATTCGCATCATATCCATAAGAAGCATTACCATAACTCAGCATCCTGTCCTGATCATCATACGTACCAAATACTGTTCCATCAAGTGTTTCGTGCGAAAGACGATTGCCATTGTCATCGTAAGTATACACTGATATGGTCGTATCATTCCGGTCTACTTGAACTAATCTGCCAGCGAGATCATAGGAGTAATCAAATGTTTTGGTAACCCCCTGAACCGTTTCAATGATTTGTGTAATTCTTCCCAGATCATCATGTGTGTAAACAGTTTGAAATAAAACCCCACTGTCGAATTTGGCAGTATAACCGCTAACTTCACCGTAGTCATTATACGTGTATTCAGTCGTCACATTCCCCAGAGATGTGCCTGTCATCAATCCGTTTTCAGTGTTGTATGAAATGGACAAATCGCCTGTTTGTGTCAACAATCCATCATTATTATATAGATATGAAACAGGATTAGAACCATTCACCCGCTGCTCGATCACCCGGAAATCATTGTCATAAAGGAACTCAACACTACCATTGACTGTCCCGAACGAAGTCATGCTGGTGAGCAAGGAGCCATCATAGGTAAAACCAAGGGAATCACTTTCGGGAGTTATAATCCTCATAAGATTTGCGGTAGAGGAATCATACTCAAATACCATCTCACCCCGGTCAAAAACAACACTGGAAGGTTTACCTGTCCAAGAACATTCACAATCAGAAGTATCGTATACAACCTTGATAGAATCTCCATTTGGTAATATAGTTTTCACTAATTGACCGTCCAGATTGTATTCATAATAGGTAGCACCTGCACTGTCAGGTGTTGCTGGCGGTATATAGGACTCAGTTCGATTCATCGGTGTGTAAGTAAAACTGTGGGCCGGTCTTCCGGGTGGAGTTAAGGATGTCATGTTTCCATTGTCATCATAGGTATACAGAACTTCCCGATTATCGGGAAAGATTTTCTTCATCACGCGGCCTACAGAATCATATTCAGTAGTCGTAGTACGATTCAGTGGATCGGTCACGGTTTCCATCATGCCTTGATCATTGTACACAAAACTGGTGGTTCTGTTTCCCTGTCTGGTCTCGATCAAAAAACCTTTGTTGTCATAGGCGTAATGTACGGCCGTCATTCCGGGAATCGAATCTTTTACGGTTCGGCCGAATTCGTCCATGAATACATAAGACTTTCGACCCTCTGGAGAAGTCGTAACGGATATTCTGTTAATACCATCAAATTCACGAACCGTATGTTTTCCATTCACTGTGATAGTATCTCTCATACCCGTCACAGTAAGCCCGGACATCTGCGTAATCGTTCTCGATCTTCCAAAAGTCGATTCCAATCCGGAGGGCATAGTCAAACTCTGTTGTTTGACAACAGGCGATTCCAGCCCGTAACGCGGATCAGGACTGAGAAGTTTTTTCACTTCAGAACCATTGGGCAAAGAAGTCGTTGTGGTTCCATTTGGTGCAATGAGTGGCACAGTCGTTTGTCCACCCTCACTGACATTCACAAGCCGTTTTGTCCCATCCAAAAGCTTTTCCACATCATAAGACCTTTCCCGTCCTTCAGCAGTCGTCACTGTGGTTTCATACCCGCCCTGCCAACTGCTGCGCTGAAGAAATTTTTCGGCACCTACAGGATCTCTGTCAGCAATGAGGCGTCCCAATGTGTCATAGGTGAATGTATGCAGTCCGCCCATGGGGTCGCTCATTTCGGTCATTAAACCGTTATCCTGATAAACAAAATGTGTGTTTTCTCCGGCAGGATTGGTGATGTCGGAGAGGCATCCATTTCCATCATAATTTAGAGTGGTTGTCTGACCAAAAGGCGATCTCAGTCCTGTGGCGCAGCCAGACCCATCCCGCTCGATGGTCGTTTCCATGTCGTACATATCCGAAACACCAATGAGCCGGCCTTCGGTATCGTAATTGAATCGATATTTCACATAGCCGAAAAGCGCATCCAGGGTTCTGAGATGTTTGCCCTGCCGGTTAAACACATACACCTCACTACCGTCCTCAGAAGCCAATGTGATTTCTTCAGAACCGTATTCGGAAAAAGGAACCGTAATTTTTCGAACACGCTGATTGCACGGATCGGCAAAACAGACACTGCCATCCGGCAGCACGGCCAGCCCTCCTGCAGTGAGTTTTGCTGTCGTGGCAAAAGTACCTTCTCCAGAAAATTGCTGGCAATACGAGTGATATGGCTCGAACAATTTGGCAACAAACTGATTGCTGACCTCTGAATAGAAAGCATCCGTCACTGTCGAAGTAAAAATTCCCTGGAAATCAATCTCCTGAAATCCCTTTTCAGCGGCAAGAAACGGGACAATATAACTAATATACCATTCTAAAAGTAAATCGAATTTTATTCCGACAGTGAGCGTATCAAACACTTCATACACATTCATACCGGATATATCGATATTGGGGATATCGAATTGAGACGTATCGACTGACAGATATTCAAGAATTTCAGACACAGTCACCGGGGAAATTTCTGTTCTAGGAAATTCAAATTCAGGCATATCAATATTATAAATTTGAAAAACATTTTTAACAAATTCTTCAAAGAAAATAGAACTTAAATGCTCATTGCATGCATCACTGCAAAGTTCGAAAAATTCTGAAATATCAATGGCTGTAATGAAAAAATTGAAGGCCTCACGAATGTCCATGCCAGAAAGGTCAATCCCAGAAGTATCGATTGAAAAAAGAGCCGTGTGCAATATTTCCGAAATATCCCCCTCACCGAAAAAATCGACATAAAAATCATAATAATCATAATCGGGTAAATCAATATCAAAAATTTCAAAGAACGTATATCCTGAATTATAATACATTGTAAAATCAGCAAGATCCCAAAAATCATTATTGTAGATATCGTAAATATTTATTGTTTCACCCGAACCTGCAATAGTATTTATAATATTATCCAAAGTCACGGTTCTTATTCTGTAATTCCCCACATCGGCAATGTAATATTGTCCATCTGGTCCAATATCCACTGACAGCGGTAAATTCAGTAATGCGTTAATCGCTTTCCCTCCGTCACCACTGTAACCAGGATCATAATCACCTGCTACGGTTCTGATTTCACCATCCGGCGTAATTGCTTGCACAATACAATCAACAGGATTAGCAAAGATTACACTTCCGTCCGGACCAATGGCAATATCCGTCGCAAAAACAAAATCATCAATATCACCAGCATATGTTGTAATAATGCCATCGCAATCAATTGTTCGGATGCGTAAGTTCACAAAATCAGCTACAAATAGCACACCCGTGGGCGATATAGCAAGACCCAATGGCCAGGCAAGGCGAGCTTCGTTTGCAGGCCCATTATCACCGCTATAGCCAAATTCTCCTGTACCTGCCACGGTTGTAATGATACCATTCGAATCGATCTTCCGCACACAGTGGTTTCCACTGTCGGTAAAGTAAACGTTCCCATCAACCCCGATAACCACATCACAAGGAAATTGTAATTTTGCATTGATGGCCAATCCGCCATCGCCGCTGTAGCCGGGTTCACCGGTACCGGCTAAAACAGTCAACACGGAATCCGGACTCATACGATAAATCATGTGATTTCCCCAGCAGACGATATAGAGCGTTCCATCCGATCCGGCAAACACATGGGTGGGTTCCAAATCCTGATAAACTTCTAGTAACGTATTCACAATAAATGGTGCGATATTCTCGGCACTCCGTCTCGATCCATTCCCCATGTACAAAATTCGTTTCACCGGGTCATAAATATGGTGAAGGCTCAATCTCCAATTTCCTAAATTTTCTTTCGATTCCACCCAACTATTTATTTCTACACTGGAATATTGTTTATAATTCAATTCCAGTCTTGCATTTACACCCGACTCTATCCTCCAGCCTGGTTTCCCGAATATTCTAAGTATTTCTTTCCCAACAGCGTATTCTTCATCATATACATAATTTATCGTAATATTCATTCTTTGTTTTCCACTCAGCAATCGTCCGCAATAGTCTTTTCGATCCCAAACAAAGCACTGCGATAAATTTGTTTGAGGGGCATACGAATATTTAAAAGAACGACCAGCGATAAATATAAATAACTCAATACGCTTCAAGCTTGCAGGAATTGTGGGTCCACTCAATGGAATATCAATCTCGGGTGATCTTCCCAGAGTACGGTCACTTTGATACAACAGATTCATTCTCGTCCCTGTTATAGGCATCGATTGTCCCAATGTCTGATGTTGAATCCCGATAATCGATCCTTCCAAAGTACACTGATCATCCTCAATATCATCATCAACTTCCGGTTCAGGCTGATTTGGGTACACAGCATCATCAGGAGGACCATAAGCCCAATTTAAATCACATGGAGTAAAATGATTCATTTCCGCCCGCCATAAACTCTGACCAGGAACATACAATAAGGCCAGTTCTTCCTGTTCGTGCGATGTGATCCCGATCACTGTTAGAGAATCGGGCGGATCCGCTGCACTGTCACCATCAATATCGATTTCGGCAAGTCCGTTCGAAATCCCGACAATATCGATGACGCGTCCGTTATCCGAAGGCACCCAGGCGCCCAATTTTCGGTCGTAAAAACCCACGGGAACAGGTGTCCCCGCAGGAAAACCTAAAAAATTCTCCACATAAAACGGCACGGGTTGGCTGAAACGGACTTGATCCGCGCCGGCCTGAATGGCCTCGTCGCAGGAAAGCTCCACACAGTAGGTATAGGCGGACTGGGGCGGGAGTTCCGCGGGCATGGCTGCCGGGCCCATGTCCCCGACGGTGTACTCCGTGGCCCGAAAGTGGAGAGAACTCAAGGGAACCACACTGTTGTCAGGCAGAACCATTTCCGCCTGTGTACCTTGTTTGAATAAAACCGTGGCCTGCCTTGAGCCATCTTCGTCTGTCGTTACAGAACCTCTGGCCACCTGAATCGGTTCGGAAAAATCGATGGCCGTGACATTGGGATCGATTTGAACCATGGCAATACTGTCGATCACCACATAATCCTGCCACGGCACATAGACATTCCGCTGGGCCGGGAAATAGCCGGCTTTTTCATATTTGACAGTGAGATGTCCGCCGCCGTTGACCACCATGTCATACCAGCCGTCGGTTCGGGACAAAGTCTGTCCGAACTCAGGATGGTTTAAAATCGTGACTTCCACACCCGGTAAAGGATCGCCATTAAACTTCAGGATATTCCCACGCAGAACCGCTGCTCTTTTCAGACTGATGTCTGCCGTATCCACACCGGTTTGGATGGGGTTGTCTCCTGTGTAGAGAAATTTTGTAGCCTCGGAGACAATCGTCACCACAGTTTGATCCACAGGCGGCGCCACATTTATGGGATCAGGAGGAAGAATTGGCGGCGTATACGTGACAGTTCGGGTTTCAGACGCACTGCCTTGCGGACTCGTGGCCGTCACCGAAATGACATTGTTTCCTGCATTGAGAGAGACGATTTCACTGAAACTTCCGTCCCGGCACACAGTGGCGGATTGGCCGTTGATCGAGACCAAAGCATCGGGATCTTCTGTGGTTCCGGAAACAAAAATCATTTCATCCGATGTGGTGAGACCGTCTGTGGGACTGGTTAACGTGAGTGTCAATCCGGTTGCCACAGTATCAGCCAATTGAAACTGAACATCCGGGGCCGCACTCAAATCCTGATACATTTCGATTTTTTCATCGCCATACGTTATCCTGAATTTATAATTTTTCGGGAGCAATTCCTTGCTCACCTGACCCGCAGTTGTGGTTCCAAAATCGCGCCATCCCCCTGAATAGTACGTGACGACTGCTCCGCTCACTGGATTATCGAGCGCATCGTTCACGTGGACAACACCCAGAACTGTCTGAAACACCACAGTCGAATCCTCGCCAATGTGTTGGTATTTTTCGTTGGATGCAAAAGCGTATGTCATGCGGAATTTATAATTGTTCGGTAACAATTCTTTATCGACAGAGCCACCGGAGGTAAGACCGTAATCCCGCCATCCTCCTGCATAATATTTGACGGTTCCCGGATCCATCAACAGATTTTCACTGTCTTTCAAAAGAACCTGCGAACCAACGGTTTGAAAAACGACAATAGGATCGTCACCGATCTGTTGATACTTTTCATTGGAAGCGTATGCATAGGTCATTCGGAATTTATAGTTGTTTGGCAGCAATTCTTTATAAGTCACGCCTGCGGAAGTCGTTCCGAAATCCCGCCAACCACCTGCATAATATTTGACAGACCCTTCGTCTATCAATCGACCGTCACTGTCATGCAAACGAACTTCTGACTTGACAGTCTGGAAAACCACCACGGGATCGTCAGCGATCTGTTGATATTTTTCATTGGAGGCAAACGCATATGTCATTCTGAATTTGTAGTTATTTGGAAGCAGTTCGAGTACGGCTTCTCCGTTTTGTGTCGTATTGAAATCACGCCAGCCTCCAGCATAATATTGAACCACACCCGTATCCAGAGGAGACAGAGCGCTGTCTTTAAGCTGGACTCTAACATTCACAGTTTGAAATATTACAATCGCATCATTGTCAATATCCTGATATTTTTCATTGGAGGCATACGCATAGGTCATGCGGAATTTATAGTTATTGGGAAGCAGTTCTTTCTTCACTTCCCCGCCAACGGTCGAACCAAACTCCCGCCATCCTCCGGAATAGTACTGTACGGTTCCTGCATCAATCAAATTCAGCCCGCTGTCTTTTAACTGGACGGCTGCACTAACGGTCTGGAAGACAACAATCGGATCACTGCCAAGATCCTGATACTTTTCGTTCGAAGCAAATGCATACGTCACCCGAAACTTGTAATTGTTGGGCAAAAGTTCCATGGCAGTTTCACCATTGGACGTGATGCCCAGCGCATGCCATCCACCCGAGTAGTACTGGACCTCACCCGTATCTATCAATGCAAACTGACTATTCATTAACTGCACCCGAGCATTCACTGTCTGGAACACCACGATTGAATCAATACCAATATCCTTATATCTCTCATTAGAACCATCGGCATAGGTCATCCGGAATTTGTAATTCCCCGGCGGTAAATCCTTTGTCACTTCACCACCGGAAGTCACCCCAAAATCCTGCCATCCACCGGAATAGTATTGCACAGTTCCCTGATCAATCAGATTGGCCTGACTGTCCCGTAATTGAACCGTGACAACGATTCCAAATAGAGAATTCATTCCTGAAGTTATCAGAAATAGAACGCCCAACACAATCTTGAATAAAATTTGTCTTTTGTTCTGAATAGCCATTTTATTCTCCTTCCCGTAAAATAATTTAAAGTTTCAATGAGTCTACTTCACACCAATAAAATCTAATTTCTCTCCTTCGATACTTTGTAAGAATTATATCAGACTGTTTCTATAAATAGAAATGCACTTAGAAAATATCTACTCGATGATATTACAATTCAATAATCAAAACTTAAGATTAAATTGGTTAGATCGACTTATCCTTTGGAAAGAAAGATAAAACAGAATGAAGATGTGCTTTACAACAAGATGAGTAATAACAGAATTCGTGTCAGATGGGGTTTATTCCGACAAAAAATCTGACGGTATTTTCAATAGGAAAATTTTAACGACTTTTGCGGTCTCTTCCTCTCCCAGTTGCTAAAAAAACCTTTAAAAAACCTCTAAATATTTATAACAGTCAATATTTCGGATAATATTGTGTTAAATATAAGCATCTTGCTATTTATTGTCAATAGTTTATGAAATATATTTAATAAACTTAAAAATATATTCTAAAATAAAAAAAAGGCCTGAATGTTGATCCAAACCTTTCTGTGGCGCCTCCCGGCGCGTGAAGCCGATCGAGGGCCGATTAATCATGATCGGCCCGAAGATCAATCGAACTGGGGACACACGGATTTTCTGTAACCCCTAAGACATTATGATTAAATGACTTAGCATTGTTAATATTGAACTTACCTTATATCTATTTATTTCTAGTTATCCCTTTTTATCTCTATTTGTACAATTTATGGGCGCATTTTGGGCACACGAAATAACACCTTTAAAAAGGCTCATCAAGGGTTGAAATCCCCAAGGGAATGGTGCGTTTATCCTTGTAAGTGGTAATTATTTTCCTTAATGATTAGATTCATTTAAATAAGGTTGATCATCATAGATTCAACGCCAAATGATAACAACTCCTTAGGATAACTTAATTCCCATGGCTGTTGACCTTTATATTTACCGCCAGAATTTTATAGCGATATTATCTGTGAAACTTCGGGCAAATTTAAGTTACTTATTTTACATATAACATTTTACTGAAAGCAAAAAACTCTCTAAATTGTAATTGACAAAAATAAATGCCTGTTGCAAGTCCCAAGGCATTAAATCGCACTTCATGATAGCCCATTTCTAAATATCCCTGAAGTAAAGTCACGACTTCCTCCCCAAGAATGCTATACACTTTTAAAACAACATATCCAGGTTCTTTTAATACAAATGAAATTTGGGTGCTTTCATTAAATGGATTGGGTTGATTTTGATACAAAATTGGTGAAAAGGTAAATTTCATTTCTGAATTTTCAACGGTAGTATTAAACGGCTGCCAAATATTTATGAAATGTGTATAAACCAATTTTGGAGTACGGTCGATTTTAACAAATCCCCAATATTCTTCATTAAAAAAATTATCATATGCCACTCCTGGTGGTGATAATTGACCAATATCTTGAGAGTCTGGATTACCAGCTTTCCACCACTCATCATTAAATTCAAAAAAGGTAATGCCAATACATTGTTTTTGTGGATCATGTGAACTGAGGTTCTCCATCACTCGCTGCCAAATCTTTTGATTGGCCGAATCCTGTTCTACCTCACTTTCGTAGCCAATGGGAGGAATGCTGGATATCATATGATAAGAGTCGATCCCACTTTCAGAAATCCAAATAGGTAATGAACTCCATTGGGCCCAATCTTCAAACAAATTGAATAAGTTATCCCATCTATATGAATTTATCCCCCATAATTCCACGCTTGAACACATAGTTCTTGCAAGATCGTCAGGTAACTCTCCATGAGCTGTGGTGACAGGGTGATTTGAATCTAATCCACGCGCTCGCTGAACTAGCGCTTCCAATTTCTTGTACCAGTTCCGAACGTCTCCTCCAAACCATTCAGGGTGATAATTAAATTCATTTCCAAAACACCACATGAGTATTGCTTCATGGTTTTTAAATTGATTTATGTAAATCAGATCTTTTGTCGTGTCTGCAACGGTAAAACCAACTATAACTTTCAAACCATTTGCATCGATAGCGTCAAGCACCTTTGTGTCGTAAATGGGGTAGAAGGTACGTATGGTGTTGGCCTGCATAGCCGCAATCATAGGCAGATCTGTTTGGTACCAATCAGTAAATTTACTACCTGAGTCATCTCCAATACCACAAGGACTCCAACATACGCCCCTTATATCGTAAGGTTCCCCATTGACTAAGAGTTGATTGTCGCTTAAAGTTACTTGTCCAACGACTTCCGCTAAATGATAGGAAGCCAACACAATTAGAACTTGCAAAAAGATGGAAATTCTAATGCTCATAGATATTCTCCTCGTTCATTATTGTATGGTTTATTACAGAACCAAAAATAAATAATATCGGAGAAATAATTGATAAATATAACTACAGTCTTTTCTCAATCTCAACAATTGCTTATAATTATTCTCGTATAGAATACTTGTTCTGCGAATAAAATAAATCTATCAATAGACAATTTGTATGGAATTCATTAAGTTATAACGCCATTTCATAACAATTCACAGCCTCATATTCTTAATTATCAAAAATACTTGTTCCTCGCAATCAATAACTTATATTAGCTATGCGAATTTTTAATTTACTAAAAATTATATATTTTCAGCATTAAAATAATATTACAAAACATGCAATTATTATCTCTATTATTTTTGTTATTTTTTTCGCAAGACTTCATATTAACATTTTATAATTAATTACTCATATTTGATATCGTCTAAATATATTATGCAACCATAGGGATTCTGGCTTTTACTGGTAACCCAGCAGAATCCTCCTATGACATGACTCAATTTCTTACCAGCTAAATTAATTGTGTATTGTTGGTATCTATCTGATAGAACGACGATACCTGTGGAAACCGGCGGTTGAATTGAATCAAGGTATTTACCTGTTATGCCACCTACTTTAAACTCCGCTTTTTCTCCACCTTTTTCCCCTCTTGCCCAAAATGTTAGCGCTGTCACACCAGTTAAATCTTGTCCCTCGGGTCTATCTCCCCAATTTTTATCTGGATATAGCCAATAAATTCCTGCCCATCCTTTACCCTGTGATCGAACTGCAGAATAGATAATTTTTATGCATGTCGGCTCTGAATGGTAATTGTTTGTGAAAGCGTCATCCAATACTATATCTCCCCAATCCCCCATCCAGCCTGATGGGGAAAATACATCTGGAACGTTAACGTGTGCAAACGCTGGAGTTGGTATAGAGGTATCAGGCTTTGTTTTGACAGTTAAAACAGTTAAAGTATACGTACAAGTATGCTTTTTGCCGTCAGCTCCTTCCCCTTTAATTATTATTGGGTACGCATCTGGTAGGACGTTTGAAGCCACATTTATCGTCAAAGTTGATTTATATGCTGGTGGAGGCCCTCCATTTGGGGGAATAAAAGTAGTTATTACGTTAGGAGGCTGGCCGCTAGCGCTGAGACTAACCGAATACTTGTATCCTTGGATATCGTTCACAGTAATCGTTGTTTGTATTACGCCACCCTGTTGGACTGATCCCTGTGCGGGATTAACGGATATACTGAAATCAGGCTGTACATACTCTTTTGGGCACTGCCATACGAGTATGGATACTATCACGGCTACGATAGCTACTAGAACGCCTAAATAGACGGAATTTCTATACCGGGGTCTTTTATTTTCATTCGGCATTTCTTATCTCCTCCTTATCTCTCTTTAAATTTTGTTATGGGCGAGGTTCAGAATTTTATATTTCTTCTCTCTACCCTTAGTGCCATCAGCCCTAAGTCATGAATTTCTACCGTTACTACATTTTCATTCGAATTGACTCCCATCGTATCCGTCCCTATCGGAGCATAAGCATTTTCCTTGTTTTTACAAAATTGTCAGCAATAATTCGACAAAAATACACACTACTTGGAACGCTCCTACTTAAAGCATCTTTTCCATCCCAGCCAACTGAGTAGTATCCCGCATGCTGTCTCTCCTCCACCAAGGTTTTGACCTGTTGTCCCAGAACATTATAGATTGCGAGAGTCACAGTTGTAACTTTCGGCAAAAGATACCTAATACTGGTACTTTCGTTGAAGGGATTAGGATAGTTAGGTTCAAGAGAGTAAGAGGCCGGTGATCTTGTTTCAAAATATGACTCAATAACATCAGGAAGATAACAGTATTTAGCGAGGATATACCATGAAGTCGTTCCGATATGCAATCTGTTATTTTTTAAGACTGGATTTCCGCGCCAGTCTATTTGTCCTGTTGTTACCGAATCGTGACAAGCCTCAACAATACCCAAGCTATCGGCATTTCGAGCATTAATTTGAGCTTTCTCGACTTCCCTCAGGTACTTATCTGACTTATCGACTTCGCCCTCTTTTTGAAAAGCAAGGGACATTTGGGCTGTACCTTCAAACCAAATTCCATCACGGTCATCGTTGTAATCGAAACCAATGAATGAATCGCCCTTAGGACATGGATTTACAAGACAATTTTCTTCAACCCAATTGAGACCGGGTGCATAGAAGTCACCAAGATAGAGATAGGCTAAAGCATGAACGTTCGTTTGAAAATCTGGAAAACGCCCAGGGGAAGGGTTATTCCACGTGTTTTCCACCCATTCTCTGGCGTCCTTTGCCCAATCAAACCAGGTTGTATCGCCAATAACCTGATACAACATTTCAAATGCCGCATATATCAAGATATTATGCTCGACTGACATCCAGTCAACTTCAATCTGAGTTGGCTCGAATCCTTCAAACCCACCCCTATATCCACCAACGACGGAGTCGTACCTATCCCTGATCCATTTGCCCAAGACCTCCGCTGCACGCAAATATGAAGGTTCTGGTTTCTGCCTGTAGTAATGAAGCCATGCAATAATTACCCAGGCCATATTCCCAGTGTAGGTGCTCGCCGCATACTCATTCTCAATCCATCGTTCTGTTGTATAGTCCCACCAACCAGGAAGTCTTGCGCTTTTACTGTGCCGATCAATTAGGTCGCCCGCCTGATAACCATTTCTCAATCGACCATCGTCGAAGTATCGGTCACTATCTTGGCAAACAACAAATGCATCTCCAATGAGCTTAGCTCGGTTCCAATCCTCGGATTCTAGGTTTGAGGTATCTGCCATGAGAGCCAGCATTACCTTAGTATTGTCATCGGTAAATGCGGTATTACGAATGGCGAAATCTTCATTGTAATCTGTTGTATCGAAGCTAGCCTCATAACTCAAAAGCAGGTGCGGCCCTTTGAGTCTCTGTTGGCGGATGCTGTCGCCTAAGACATAGTAAATATCGTCTAAATAGAACGTGATGTCCTGATAATTATTCCTGGATGCAGCAGCAGAAAATCCAAAACCACCGATGACGTAGCTTAAATCTTTACCATGTAGATCAATTGAATACTTTGTCCATACAGTGTCAAGCTGTTTATACCCTTTAAAAAGGGAAGGTACCCTGGGTGATGAATCTCCATATGATCCGTCAACCCCCAAAGTGAAAAACTCCAACCATTCACCTCCACCTTCTCCTTTTGCCCAAAATACCAAGCTATCCGTTCCAGTTAAATTGTATCCAGCGTTTGGTATTGTTCCCCAGTTATTTTCAGGATAAAGCCAGTAGATTCCAGCCCACGGAGAGTGGCCTTTTGAATAAGTATAAGTAATCTTGATGCAAGTCGTACCTGAATGAGAATTTTTCAACCAATCTCCCTCATATTCAAGCTGTTCTTCAGGCATGTAACCCGATTGACACATCCATCCTGTGGGTGTAAAGTGATTACCACCAGCATCCTGATCGGTATACACGTCAAATGTCCTGTGGTATTTGTCCTGCGTATTTCGCAGGTATTGGAGGGCGCTGGTTTCCGAAGAACTACTGAGTGCTTTTCCCTGCAAATCAATAATATTCAGAGTATGATTTATTAGTAGTGTAGTTACTAACAGGATTGCGTTTCTTGGTTTCACGATTTATCCTCCTTTCAGATTTAATGTTAAGCCTCTTAATGTAATTTATCTGAAATCTTAGGTGACATTTTATTTTGCTATCTTTCATATCTAATATCATCAACATACACAGTTCCGCCCCATCCTGGCTTCTTTTTATCGACTCCTGTGTAATGAAAAGAGATTATAAAAAAATCTTTTACATTTCTTAGCATTTGCGGTTCAAAAGAAATGGCAAACGGCTTCCAATCACAATTCTCCTTTTGTTCTTTAATGAAAGATGTAGCCGGAGCTGTAAATCTTACAACAGTGCCTTCAGAAAGAATAGCTTTGGCCCAAAATGTAACTTTTCTATAACCGCCTGGGCTTAGATCTTTTGGTGGAGTAATATTGTAGGTTCTAAAGTTCGACGCTACTATAAGGCTTATGCCACACCATTCATGCTGTCCGGCTACGTCATTGCCATTCCAAAAATATTGGATAACATTGCCACGATCAGGAGCATCTGGATCCTTGAATTCGATCTCGACTTTTTGATTTTCTTCGCCTGGAATACGAACCACATCACCGCCTGTCTCTAACTTATCTCCGTAAATGAGCCACTGGCCTGACCATATTCCTGTGGCTCCATCTGGCCTAGGATCGCGTAGACTATTTAATGGAGTAGTCTCACAGCCATAAAATAAAAGTACAATTGTCAAAGCTAGTATATTTATAGACAACTTCATGCCTCACCTCAGTTCATTAGGAATGCCCACTTCATTCCATAGTTTGACATAAGATGTGAGTATTCCTACAAATAAATAAAGATGGTCAACTTCATTACGTACACTATCGCCACTCACCCCCAGTTTAGAAAAATCCTTTTTGTCCGGCAAGATAATAGGTGAAGGTGAAGATCAATTCATCAAATGGCCCAAGTTCAGGTGCTAAGAATTTACTATCTATTTCTCGATACTTGATATAACTCACATCCAGGTTTGAATGTTTACTTGTATTAATAGCAAGATGACTCCTATAGCGCCCATCGATAGTTTCACCGAATCGACGATGCCAATCTTCGGGTCCCCAAACTGATCGACCAAATTCCAAGCCAAAGCTTAGGTTTTCCCATTTTCCACTGAATGCTATTTCCAACAATCCTGTGATGGGTTTTTCCCTCGGTGTTTTGTTGCCATAAGCTAATCCTCCAGTGGCTAAGGATTGGCCTGCTTTTAGTCTTAGAGCCAAGTAGTCGCTAGTGTTTTTTGAAATACCGACGCGACCCAAAAACTCAAAAAGGTGGATCGGTTTCTTTGTAGGCCACATACCAGCGGTAGTGGAGGACTCCCAAACTGTGTTACCGAATTCATTGACATACGTCTGTAAATCAGTAGAGGTTGGAAAGTAAGTTGTTGTATATCGGAGCCCAAATGCGAGCGAGGCATTCTCTTTAGGACTGACATTCCATTCCTCAAGAATATCTGGTCGATACCTATAAAACCAAGTCTCCGGAGTTGGATCGTATAACAAAGTGAAGGAAAGAAGATAAGCTTTTCGATTTCCTGAATTCACCCAAAACGGATCATCTGGACCACGGGGGCTAAACAAAATGGGCCCGTTATTGTCAACGGTTCCCTCAAATATCTGAGGATTGGGACCTTTTAGCGGCACTCTATAGGTAAACTCCATCAACAAATTTAGACTCGGAGCATACATCTTTTCCAAACCGAGGGATAATTCAGATTTGTTTCCTGCTACCAAACCACAATACGTATAGATTGTGTAAACTTTCAAGGAAAATGGTAGTTCTGACCTCTCATATTTAGTGGTCGCACCGAGAGCATCTGGGCATCGCGTGTGTGCTTCATGTATCTTATATTTTGTGCCCTGGAATCCCTGTCCCCATTCTACATCCTCCGTGAAGGTATAAGGCCAATTAAGTCTAAATGGGCGATAGAGAATAGCCAATGCCCATAGCGAGAACTTGTCCGGTCTTGCTCGGAAAGAAAGCTCTGCTCCTCGTAGACGTTCGCCTTTTCGTCCCCAAACGATTTTCTCATCTGAATAAAAAGCCGCTATGTCAATACCGCCCAATCTGTAATTCCATTTCCCGATAACACTTTCTCCACCACCCCATACAAGTTCACATCCAGTCACTAGTTGTACATTACCGAGTGGACTACGTACAGTAATCTCCCCGCCTCTTGGAACTCTACGTCCACTTACCCGTTTGTAATTGTAGACATCAAACTGTTCCGGAAAAAGATTGAAGAGATCCCCATCTTCTCTCCAATCCGAATGACCATCTCCCTCAAAAACCGAAGCCGTCAACCAATCACTGTTGTATTTTACCAACAACGAATCAAGCGTTAAATGGTCGCCTCGCTGACTTAACCTGTGTTCGTCATTCACTGGCTGTGAGAGAAGATTTTGTGAGTAGTTGCCAATTCCCTTGAATTTTGCAGAAAACGAAATCTTCTCGCGTTGGACAGGACCTTTACCATAGTATCTACCAGTTAGCTTTAGTATCACGGTTTCTCCGTGATCACTCTCCAGTTTAGCAAATGGTCTCCTGAAATCCTGTGAGAAGATTTTGGACAGAGAATCGTCTTCCACTCGCCAACCCTCTGGTATCCTAGTGTTAACAGATCTTAAAATAACCCATGTTTCAAAATCCAACAAAAGAGATGGCATGCTTTTGTTAGAAGATCGTGACTCGTATAAATTAGTAACCTGCGAATATGCTGAGACATTTATATAGGGCCACATACTGATAATGAATAAGTATGTGCAACATACACAAAAAATTATTCTACGGTAAGGATACACCACTATTACCTTAGGTATTATTCTAACTCTAGTAACGCACACATTTTCGATTTTAAACAAATCATATTCGCAAATTGTAGTATTGGTACGTACATCTTTTCAGCTTATCATTTATTGATTTGAAGGTCGGCAATATAAAACGTAATCTCATTTCGATTATCAGAAACAAATGCAATCCAAGCAAATCCTCCAATTACATTTGAAAAATCTTCATTCAAAAGATTGATATTATTCATTCCATTCTGATGAAAGAGCAACTTTTCCTAATGATTTTTCGAAGGAATCGGAATACTTTTCCCCTCGAATTCTTCCAGCTTTAAATTCGACTATTTCATCTCTCCTGTTGTACCTCTATCAAGAGAGCTAATCTTACCTTCAATTAATAGACTTTTCCCAACCTTATCTCCCCAATTACCCTTTGGGTATTGCCAATATATACTGTCCGAAATTATTGGGCATAGCCGATAATCAATTTTAATGACAATCTTTTTCCTTAGCCATTCACTTCTTGTTTAACTTGGCTAAAAAATATATTCAGTTTCCTTTTCAACATCCCCCCCATCTAACCTGATGGATAAAATTGAGTTTCGAGATCGAACGGGAAATTAGCTTTAATATTTAAACCAGCCTTTCCAGCAATATCTTGAGCTTCGCTTTCAGATAAATATTGGGTTAAATCCGAATAGGTAGCTTTACCATGTGAGGCTGCGGCAACTAATAGAAAAATCAGTTGTTGGTTTTTCTCTTTAAAGGCTTCAAGTTGTGCCTTGATAGTTCTTACTTCATTTTTTGTATCAACGTATTCGATAATGAATAACACAATTGTGATAACGGCGACGAGTACTCTTAAAAAACCACTTGTTAGTTTCCAATATATTTTTAATCTATGTGACATTTGTTAATGCCAATGTTTTCGGTTTCATGAACCGTTTGTTGAAAAAATATTTTTTAGTTTTTCAAATAGTGAAGTTCTTTATCCGGTCGATGTACAACTTTTAGTAGTGAAGCTATGATACTGTATTCTTAAGACATGCCTTACCCAATCGAAGAGTTTTGGAGGACGACATATTCCAACTCTGGTATCCAAAAACATCTCACTCCAGTTATCGTGTTAGTTTGCGAAATAACTAAAATATTATTCGAAAAACAACATCACAAATATATAAGAAAAAAAATAAAAATTCAATAAAATTATTTTTTTTTAGAATAAATACTTTTTTGGGAAGTTTGGGTTTTGTCCTTTTTGTTTCTACAATCGTTTTCCTTGCTCTTTTCTACATTTCTTTCTCATTTTTCTTTATTGTTACATCACCAAAAGATTTATAACACTTAATACATATGTATGTCTTATGCTCAGCAGGTATTCTCAATTTATACCTAAAATTGCATTGATGACAATTTATAAGACAACAAATTCGATGGTTTACAGAAAAATAGGCACATATTGGGCACATTTGAGCAAAATCAACTGTGAATTCAAGTTCCAACTGCAACCTTGATATTAAAGAAACAATTTAAAGGA
>CAZIAH010000014.1:0-51611 GCA_964537715.1 uncultured bacterium
GCTTGAGGGTTTACGGAAACTGTATCCGAAATTTTCAGCCAACAGCCGGTATTTTGCAAATTACGACGGTCCCTTATTCAAAAGTATCGAACTGGGAAATTTTCAGATGCTGTCAACATTTCCGGGATCGAAAGCGGGAATCCCTCTCTCTGTTGACATAAGAAACCTGCTCGGACAATCCGAAAAAGATGTGCCGTTTGTCGGGGCATTTCTTCCTGAATAAGAGTTATATTTATTTTCAGAAAATAAATGAATTTTCTTGAAAAATTAACCAAAGTACTGACAGCCTACTTTGCGATCTGGGTTATCCTCGTCTCAATTGCGGCCTATTTTGCACCGGGCTTTTTTTTGCCGGTCAACCCTTATATTTCCATTTTGCTTGGTATGATTATGTTTGGCATGGGAATGACGCTTCGTGTTGAAGATTTTAAAATTGCATTTACCAGACCTATACCCATTGTTCTCGGCGTTTGTCTTCAATTTCTCATCATGCCGGCATTGGGCTTTACGTTGGCTCTACTTCTAAAATTACCTCCGGAAATTTCCGCAGGCATTGTTCTTGTCGGATCCTGTCCCGGAGGAACCGCTTCCAATGTGATGGTATTCTTATCACGTGGGAATGTCGCCCTCTCTATTGCCATGACAACCATCTCGACACTGTTGGCTCCCCTGTTAACACCTTACTTGGTTCTTTTCTATGCCCGACGCTGGATGCCGATTAATCCATCGGAATTGTTCATATCCATTGTGCTGATTGTCCTCATTCCGGTTATCCTGGGGATTACGGTTAAAAAGCTTTTTCCGAATCTTGCACTAAAAGCGGGGAATTCGATGCCATCCATTTCCATCATTGCGATTGTACTCATTATTGCATGCGTGGTCGCTTTAAATGTCAACCATATCGTCACGATGGCGTTTGCTATCATCATCGCTGTGATCTTGCATAATATGCTGGGATTGATCCTGGGCTACTGGATTGCACGTATTGCCAAACAGAATATCAAAAACTGCCGTGCCATATCCATTGAAGTTGGAATGCAGAATTCAGGTCTGGGCGCTGTGCTTGCACATACCCATTTTACACCCTTGACTGCTCTGCCCAGCGCGATCTTCTCAATCTGGCATAATATCTCAGGAGCCATTTTGGCAAGCATCTGGAGTCGAAAACAACCGGAAGAGTGATAATTTTAATTCCAATTTGGAGACAGTTCAAATAGTTATTAAATGAAATGGAGGATTTAACATCCACTAAAATAAATTTTGAAGATCAATACTCTGACTGTGGATTTTTCACAAAAACAGCCATAATGACAGCGGCGACAAACGCCAGAATACCCGATATCAGATAAAGCCGGGAATACCCCCATTGCTGGCTAATCTGTCCGCCGAAAACCGCTCCCCCAATTGCAGCACCATTCAAAATAAATGTACTGTAAAATGCCTGCGCCGAGAAACGGATCTCAGCACTGCTTTCCATATCAAGAAACGTGGCTGCGCCCACATAACCAAAAGTCAGTGTAAAAGCGTGCAGCATCTGCAAAGGTAAAAGCTGCCACCAGACGTGCATCCAGCCAAACGGCACCCATCGAAAAATCGTCAGTATCATTGCCATCAGCAATACATTTTTTAAGTTAATCCGTTTGATAATGTGAACAAATGTAAGCATTGTGAACATTTCAGAAAAAGTGGCAATGGCCCAAATCCAGCCGATTTCCAGATAACTTGCACCCAGGGACCGGCTGTAAACACTGAGGAAGGCATATCCCATCTGATTGGCCGTTTCAAAGATAAAAACAGCAATCAGAAAAAAGATCACATTCCTTTTTGTGAGTAATTCCCGGACAGCAGCTAGTCCCCTATTCCAGGTCGTTTTTTCATTCTTAGGGATACGCCAAAGAAAAAATGCAGCTATGATAATGCCGAATGAATATGCCATAAATAGATTATGAACACCAAAACGGTCATATATTTTTCCGACAAGCAAAACGGCTATAATCCAGCCGAAAGAAGCAAAGATGCGGAAATGGGCAAAACGCATGCGTTTGTGATGACCAAGATATTGAAAGGCAATTGCATCACTGATCGTATTCAAAGGGGCATTAAAAACGGACCAGATAATCAACAAACCCACCAGCATCAACAGGCCTTTGGCTAATGGGACGAGTGGAAAGAGGACACACGAAATCAGAGTAAGAACAAATGCCAGCCTGCCGCGATGACCTCCTGTGTCGGCCACCACGCTCCAGAAAGGTTGAAAAAGAATGGCAATAGCCGGGCGTATCATGAGTAAAAATCCTAGCTGACTGTCATTGGCACCGATAATGTCTTTAAAAAAAACAGCGAGAAAAGGATAGGCACAGCCAATGGCAAATGAATAGAAAAAATAATTGCCGCGAATCGCTGATTTCACAGATATAGATTTCATTGAAATAGACAATCCGAATGAGACAGGATTTTTCTTTGATACCATTAAAGGGTAGTAAGATAGAAGAAATTCAAATAAAGCGCAACAAAATTATCAAATAGAGTGAAGTTTTCAGTATATCGAATTTATTATGAGGCAAGATTTGGATACTTGTTGTCTTTCAAATACCACTTGACTTTGACGAATTTATTCGGTTATTTTCAGAAATGTTTAATCATCCTAAATAAACACAGGTGATAAGTTATGAGATTCAATGAAAATCTAAGAAACTCATTGGAAGAACTAAAAGTTCACGATCACCTCTGCCTGATTTATGAAACGAAGAAAGAACAAATATCAACAGCAATTCCGTTTATTAAAATTGGCCTGCAAAAGGGCGAACAATGCATCTATATTGCAGATGACAACACCGTGGCTGAAATTCTGATGGTGATGCGCAGCGATAAAATTAATGTCAATAAATTCAAGAAATCCGGTGCCCTGAAAATCATCACCAAAAAAGATGCTTATCTTCGCAATGATATATTCGATCCGGACAGTATGATCGAATTTCTTATAAAAGCAACTCAGGCTGCAAAAAAAGCCGGGTTTTCTGCACTCCGCGTGACCGGTGAAATGACTTGGTCACTTGGAGGTGATCCTGGTACGGACCGGCTCATGGAATATGAATCTAAACTCAATCATTTTTTCCCTAAAATTGACTGTCTGGCTATTTGCCAGTATAACAGAAAACGTTTCTCTTCCAAGACAATTCTGCATGTAATTCGTACTCATCCACTGATCATCTATGGAGGGCGGGTTTGTAAAAATGCTTATTATGTTCCTCCTGAAGAATTTTCTAAACCCGATCAATATTCTCTGGAAGTAAAAAGACTACTAAAAAACATCATCGAAAGAGAAAAAGATAAAACTGAAATTGAGAGAAAGAACAGGGCATACCACACCCTGGGTCAGTGCAACCAGATTCTCATGAGAACAAACAACGAATCTGAATTATTGCAGGAGATTTGTCAAACGCTTGTAGATATTGGCGGATATCGTCTTGTCTGGGTAGGCTTTGCCGAACACAACAAACAGAAAAATGTTCGGCCTGTTTCTCATGTCGGTTACGAAGAGGGATATCTTGAAAAATTGAACATCACATGGTCCGATACACCGCGCGGTTGCGGACCAACAGGAACGGCCATCCGCACAAAAAAGCCGGTAATCGCCCGAAATATCCATACCGATCCGAAATTCACACCGTGGCGTCGTGAAGCTGAAAAACGAGGATATGCTTCTTCCATCGCCCTGCCGCTCATTGCCAGTGGAAAAGTATTCGGAGCACTCAACATCTATTCTACCTTGCCGGATGCTTTTGATAAAGATGAAGTACGATTACTTAAAGAACTGACCGGTGATCTGGCTTATGGCATCATTGCATTGAGAACACGCATTGAGCACGAACAGGCAGAACAGACGATTTTGACCAGTGAAACTCGTTATCGAGAATTATTTGATCATATCAACAGCGGTGTAGCCGTATACGAAGCAGCTGACAACGGCAGGGATTTTATTTTCCGGGATTTCAATCGGGCCGGTCAGCGGATAGAGAAAATTAACAAAAAGAGTCTGATTGGAAAAAGCGTGCTTCAAGTTTTCCCAGGTGTAAAGAAATTTGGTCTGTTTGATGTATTTCAGCGTGTCTGGAAAACCGGGAAACCAGAGCACCATCCTGTTTCATTTTACAAGGACAAGCGAATCGTTGGGTGGAGAGAAAACTATATTTATAAACTTCCATCGGGCGAGATCGTAGCTGTCTACGATGACATCACGGAGCGCAGGCGGGCGGAGGAGGCGTTGCGGGAGAGCGAGGAAAAATTTCGTGCAATAGCATCTTTATCCCCAGCCTCCATTGCTATCTTAAAGAGTGACAAACAAGGGGAGCAATTTCTATATGTAAACACTGCCTGGGAGATGTTGACTGGTTATTCTCGAGATGATGCCATACTACTGAAACCGAACGATATGATACATCCTGATATGCGTGCACAGGTAGCGAAACAAGCGGCGATGCGTATGCGCGGCGAGAATGTTCTTTCAAAATACGAAGTTAAGATTACCACCAAAAGCGGCGAGATCAGGTGGGTGGATTTTACCGCCACAGTTATCCGATATCTGGGTGCACCTGCAATACTAACGATTGGCTTTGACATCACTGAGCGTAAACATACCGAAATGAAGCTGAGGGAAAGCGAAGAAAAATACAGAAAATTAATTAATGGAATGCGTGATACGGCGTGGGTCATTGATTTCAATGGGAATTTTATTGATGTAAACAATGCCGCTGTTGAAATTTTAGGATATACTCGAGAGGAATTGCTTTCTATGGGACCGCTTGATATCGACTCCAGTCTAAACGTAAAAACCATAAAGAATCTTATAAAAGGAATGAAAACGGACAAATTACAGGTTTTCGAAACAACCCACACTACCAAAGACGGAAAGATCATTCCAGTGGAAATTCAATCCACAATGATCACGTATCAAGGAAAAGATGCAATTTTGAGCATTGCAAGAGATATTACCAAGCGCAAGCAGGTAGAAGAAGCCCTGAAAGAATCCGAACTTAAATTCAAAACAATTTTTGACAGTGCCAGCGATGGCATGTTTTTGATCGATTCGGAAACCAAAAAATTTGTCATGTGCAATGAAGCATGTGCAAAAATGTTGGGAGTCACACAAAAGGAATTTCTTAATCTGGTTGTTGATGATCTTCATCCTCCGGATGAAATACCCCTGATCCTGGAAGGAATCAGTGAAGTAATGGCCGGGAAAAAAAGAAATCAAAGAGATATCAGATTCAAACGAAAAAATGGTACTATTTTCTTCTCAGATCTCAACCCGACTCTGTTGTCGCTTATTGGGAAAAAATACATTTTGATCGTTTTCAGGGATATCACCGAGCGTAAACAAGCGGAAGAACAGATACAGAAAGATCTTCTAGAAAAAGAAATTCTTTTAAAAGAACTTTACCACAGAACAAAAAACAATATGCAGGTCATCTCCTCAATGCTCCGTCTGAAAGCCCGGTATATCAAAAATGAAGAAGTGGCTACAAGTTTCAAAGAAATCGAGAATAAAATTTTAACCATGGCTCTGGTCCATCAAAAACTGTACGAGTCCAAAGATTTATCTCGTCTCAATTTAAAAGAGTACGTCAATGATCTCATTTCACTGATAAAAAACAGTCAGCTCTCCTCACCCGATCAGGTCACCTTCAAAATGAAGGGGGAAGCTATTAACGTTTTGATCGATACGGCCATCCCAATCGGACTCGTCATCAACGAGTTAATCACCAACGCATTGAAATACGCATTCCCCGATAACAGAAAGGGTGAAATAAAGATTAATCTTTTTCTCACAAACAAAAAGGGACTCGTCATCGAAATATCCGATAATGGCGTGGGATTGCCAAAAGAATTCGACATACAGAAGGACATCCATTTGGGATTGGAAATGGTCATCGATCTGGTAAAACACCAGCTTCAGGGAAAAATTAATTATCAAAGCAAGGAAGGTCTATCGTGGCATATTCTACTTAAAGAAGAAGTCTACAAACCGAGGGTTTAATATCGACAGATGAAGAATCGGCTTTTCAAGGCATTCGTTTTAATAAACATAAAAAATGCCTCAAAAATCGAATGGTAACAAATAAAAATAACGAAGAAAACGGCATTTTCCACTATTGTATTCTAATCACGTTTTTTCAGCATTTGGAAGTGAGGAATTAACCCAGAGCCCCATGCGCAGAACATCTTTGTATTGACCATCCACAAATACTTCGTTGCACAAAAGACCTTCCACTTTGAACCCGAGTTCCTCATTAAGACGGATATTACGGATGTTCGTATTCAGAGTATTCACATATATTTTTTTCAGCTTGAGTGTCGAAAGTCCATATTGAATCCACAACCGTGTGGCTTCTTTTGCCAGTCCCATTCCCCGCATATTGGGGTCACCAATCAGTTTGCGCAGTTCCGCTTTGTGTTGATCTTTATCGTGATTTAAAAAAGCAACAGCACCAACAGGTGTTCCATCAGGAAAAATAATCAGGCCGACAGCATTGGATGACCCATTTATCAGCTGATTGACATTAATGGACTGGGCGGTCGTGCGTGAAAAAAGAAAATATTTGCCAAACTCATCAGAAAGCCACCGGGTCAACAGAGATTTATCTTTCTCAGGCTCCGGCATCCGTATCCACACGCGTTTCCCCTTTAGAGGAAATTTCATGTTCTTTGTAATATCATATGCTTTTGCATCCGTTTTCTTCCTAACAGTACCATTCTCATTATGCATGGATAGATCGAACAGCACATTGGCAAACCGGATATAATCTACCTGTTGAAAACCGTACTCAAGACTCTCTTTGAAAAAATTCTTTGCTAAAATCTCAAGAGTATTGTCCGGAACTCTCTGATCAGAATCATTCATGGCTTTTCCCTATCTTTTTTGATAATAGTATTGATGCTGATATAGGTGAAGCAAAATTCACATCAAACAACGTTTAAAAGGGAATCTTTCCACTTAAGATTCTCTTCGGAATTCAGGTACTATTTAATTATAAATGTCATTCTGTTATTCAGGAAAGTTCAGTATGCAAAAAGAATATAGAAAAATATAAGCTATCCATTTAAAAATGTCAAGGTAGAAAACATCAGAATGATCCTGAAGGAGAATTGGTGCTTATGGACCATTTGACAATAAATAGTCCGAAAAGGACGAGCACCAGTCCGATAAGGAGTGCAATAATCACAACCACGGCAATAAGCGTCACAATGTCCCGTTTTACAGAAGTCCGTTTCTGCCGGATATAATCCAAGATGAGGACATCATAAAATACCTTCCCGGTAAAGATTACAAAAAGACAACCCCCGAGCACAATCCGGACCACAGTAAACTTTCCTGGAACAGGACGGCCCAACGGCCATAAAAGCCATACAACGAGTAGCCACTTGCCAATTTCAGGAACGGTCGTCTTCCAATCCTTGAAAAAAGTCTTCCGGCGGGATGTCCGTTGTGTGTCTTTTTCATGCATTTGAACTGGATTCATTTACGACTCCAGCCAGAAGGCGTCTTTGATGTGACGGATTTCGATATTTTGACCGCAATCTACGATACCGATGACATCGAATCGACAGTCCCTGTCATATATATTGTGCTGCTGAATATAAGCTTGGGCAACTTTCCCAATCTGTGTCTGTTTTCTCTGATCCACCCAGCTCTCCGGTTCTCCGAATGAATCATGCCGTTTCGTTTTGACCTCGACAAAAACAAGCACATTCCCGTCAAGCGCGACAATATCTATTTCTCCCCGTTCTGCCCGGTAATTCCGTTCGAGAATCGTCCAGCCTTTCTCTTGCAAATAGCTAACTCCCTTGTCCTCCCCTTCTCTTCCCACTCTTTTTCGATAATCCTTTTTTTTCTTCACAACAGATCCAATTCCTTCACCTTGAAACTTCGGCGGTGAATCGGAGACCATCCATACCTTTTCAAAGCCGTAATGTGATCCCGTGTGCAATATCCTTTGTGTTTCGCAAAACCGTACTGCGGATACATCCGGTCATAGTTTTCCATCATTTCATCCCGCGTCACTTTGGCAATGATCGAAGCCGCGGCAATCGAATAGCACTTTTGATCGCCTTTGACAATCGGTGTTCTTTCACAAGAAATATTGGGGATGAAAGTGCCATCGATGAGGACGTGCTCAGGAACAACGGAAAGCTGCTCCAGGGCAAGGCGCATGGCCTTCAGACTGGCCTGCAGTATATTGATCCGGTCAATGGTTTTTTCACAGACGACGCCAATTCCAAAAGAAATTGCTTCTTTTCGGATCATTTGACATAACTCGACGCGTCTGGAATGCACCACCTTTTTCGAATCATCAATACCGGGAATACAGATATTCGAAGGAAAAATAACAGCAGCGGCAACCACCGGTCCGGCCAGAGGCCCCCGCCCCGCTTCATCCACGCCGGCAACGAACCGCATTCCCCGGTTCCACAATGTCCTTTCATACTCAAGAAGTTGAAAAATACGGTTCTTCTCTTTTTCGTGGATAGAGACGGAATCGGTCAAAAGAGTGCTCCTTCAAGTGAAAATGTCTCTCTAAAATGGAAAACTAATTTGTATACGAAAAAAATGAAAGGATGTTATTACACTATGTATTTCTCAATTTCACGTTTCAATGGTTCAAACGGCATGGCGCCAGACAAACGAAACAGTACCTTTCCCTGATGAAACAGCATGAGAGTCGGAATTCCTGAAATTTGATATTGAGATGCAATCGCAGGTTTATGATCGACATTCACTTTGATGGTAACCATCTTGCCTTTAAAAGCAGCGGACACTTGTTTGATGACTGGGGCAGCTATTTTGCAGGCTCCACACCATTCTGCCCAGAAATCTACAAGAACGGGAATTTCGGACTGGTAAATCAATTGTTAAAAGATTTTGGCAATTCACTTTTGACCATCATGATCGATCCGAATGAATAGGGTATTCAGTGGCTGCACGTGCTGCTGCAGGATGTACACGTGCCTGAACAACTTCCTCCACTTCCCGCGCTCGGTTGACTCAGATTGCCCCCGACGTAAAAAACACCAAACGTTTCTCTAAACTTTTTCCCACCGCATTCAGGGCACACAATTTTATTTTTTTTCGAAACCGTCGTAAAAACATTAAAATGATGCTGACACTCCTTACAAGTAAACTCATAAGTCGGCATAAACCAGTCGATCCTTTCCTTAATTTATAGATAAATGTATTCTATATTGTAAACCGTTATCACTCATGTTAAAATTAATACGAAATAAATCTCAAAAAAGATCCATGGCCATCCTGTTCAATCAAAATAAAAGGCAGAGTGTGGACCCTGCCTCAAAATCAAATTAAGCCATTCTTTCCGAATGATTGTTATTACGCGACGATGGAATCCACCGGACAGACCTCAACACACGAACCGCAATCAGTACATTTATCGGGATCAATCACATAGATTTCATCGCCTTCGCTGATGGCCCCTTCCGGGCATTCAGATTCACATGCACCGCAGCTGATGCATTCTTCAGTAATTTTGTGTGCCACTACAGCCTCCTGAATATAAAATCAAATTGTATATCGTAAAAATGATTAAAAATATAGCCAAAAATCAAGATAAAGTCAACCTTAAAAGCTGTCACACCCTCCATTTTTCCAACTTGGATTTCGCCATTTTCTTGACCGAACAAACACCTTCTTCGGTTCCTTTATAATGAATCGACACCTCATCATCCTGGCATTTAGAACAGTAACGGGCGACGATTCCGGACACAATTTCACGATCCGTTTCATCCATGACATTTTCCGCTATTGCTGTCGGACCTTTAATTTGATCCGGTTCAAAAAGCCACCTTTCATCTGCAAATGATTCAAGCATCATGTTGTCTTTCTCGTTTCGCCCGACAACGACCCACAGGTGGTCGTTCGGCCAGAAATGCCTTCCCAGCCGGAGCAAGCGAATGCTGTTCACGGAAATTTCATTAGCGTCGCGATTTTTCATCAGCATCTTTGTTCTTCTTCCCCATTCCGGATCCGTAAGAAGGCATCCCCCTGCAGGCTGATTATAATCCTCGATTCCCAATCGAGAAGCCAGTTCGATCTGAGGTCTCCGGCTTCGGCCTGAAAAACCGTACAATTTTTTCCGGTCCACCCAGCCTTCCTCCTCAGGAATCGTGGAGGGAAGAATCATGGCAGATAAAGGGCGCAGGATAAGCCCCTTCAATCCAGACACTTTATCGATATGAAAAAGAGTGGGCTTGTTCTGCGTCATCGGACGCTGACCCACCACTTCACCGGTAATCACAAATTTGGCTCCGATCTCCTCCATAAATGCTTTGCCGTATCCAAGCGTCAGCAAACGGCAGTCGATACAGGGATTCATCTCGGAACCGTATCCGTGAGCCGGGTTAAGAAACATCCTCAGAAAATTATCGGTGGTGTCTTTAACCGTTACTGAAATATCATGAGATTCGAATAGTCCATGAAGTCGTGGAATGCGTTTTTTATCCGACCGCGGATCGAATCGGAAAAAGCAGTGTAGTCCGGCAACTTCAATACCGAGCCGTTTGATGAGGACAGCGGACAACAGACTGTCCAATCCGGACGAAATCAGTGCAACTGCTTTTATTTTTTGTGGTCTCAATATTAGAGTTATAATCCTAAAATCTTTTTCGCTTCGGGGTCGATGCGTTCAGGCGTCCACGGCGGATCCCAAACCACTTGAACAGTTACCTTATCGACCTCGTCCAGTGCTTCGATTTTCCTTTTGACATTGTCAGCAATAAAGGCGCTCATTGGACACCCGCGCGCTGTCAAAGTCATCTGAATCAATACGTTTCCTTGTTCGATTCGGATATCGTAGATCAATCCCAGATCCACAATATTGATCGGGATTTCTGGGTCATAACAGTGTTTCAATGTCTCTATAATTTTATCTTTTGTAATCATATCATCTTCCCCATTTTCCTAATCACTTCATATTAAACGGATTATGTGCTTTCGAGTTTCTGGTTCCCCGTAGATGTCTGTTTCTGATAGATTCTGACTTCCGAACCGGCGATCCCGGAAAAACGCTTCAAGAGGCGCAGAGAATGTCCCTCTTCGGAAAAGATTTTTTCGTAAAATGCTTTCTGAGTTTGATAGCCCCGATAAAGCAGAGATTCGTGATCGGGAACCTGACTGGAATCCTGAATAAAAAAACGATGATAATTGCTCGAAGAGATGACAATATAATCTGTGGGATTTTCCAAAAAACTATTCGGATGATCCCAATAATTACGGATATTCCGAATATGGTAAAGTGGTCGATTCTCATAATAGGATTTTACTTCCTCAAGATAGTAGCTTCCCGAAGACTCGAACTTTTTAATATCAAGGAGAGCTTGATCCTCATCAACCAAATTCCGAAAAATAACCGGATCGATTATAATGACAGACTCATCCGGGATCTTTTTTTGAATCCATCGCTCGGCAGCAATACGGTTGTCCAGAGTCATATCACGATAAACCATTTTAGAAATTCGAAACAGGGGATTGACGAAAAAAAGAATCAGACACAGAAAAATAAAAAACTGTCTCACAATTGGAATCCGGAGTTTTTGCCCAATGACGGATGTTATCCTTCCCATAAACAACGACAATATCGGATAAAGAAAAAGAAAATAGTGAATGGATTTCTTTTCAAGCTGGCCAATATAAAAAAAGGAAGGCACGACTAAAAAAAGAAATAAAATATCCTCTCGTGAATGTTTGTAAATGGCATAACCCACGGCCAAAAAGACGATCGGAAGAACATAGGTATCACGTTGCCAGATTTGAGCGAAAATCCAAAGCCAGTCCACCCCTTGATCGCCAACATGTCCCATAGCGAGGAGGTTGTTCACCGAAACATATCCTTGAATAAATCGATGTGGACGAATGAGCCAACCCGGTGAGCCTGTCACAAACCCCAAAATAAAAAATCCCCAGGTACTTAAGACCCTATTCCATCGTCTTTCTTTACCAGCCAAAAAAGGGACACATACCAGTGGGATAACAGCCATTCCGGCATTGTATTTCGTGCTCGTTGCCAGACCGATCAAGAACGAAGCGAAAAATAAATATTCTTTTTGACTGTTAACCAAAAACTCAAAACAAAGCAACAGCCCTACAGTAACAAGGAAAGCGGTGGTCATTTCAGGAAGTGCATAGCGGGAAAACGCGACATAATGTCCTCCAAATGGATCAAGACCTAAAATGCACACAGTGATCAACCCTGTGCCCAAGCCATACCGTTTTTTTGCCCAAAAATAAACGATAATCATTGTCAGCATGGACAAAAAAAAGGAAACGAATCGTCCTCCGAAAACGATCAGGGAAAGTTTTTGATCGAAAAGAAATTGCATCCACTGGTGATCCATCAATCCCGAAAGCGGATATCCGGCGATCACATAATATCCGACAAAAAGGGTGACAACAGGAAAAAACATGAGATAACTGAAAAAAGTGGGATAACTAAAATGTTCGGGAAGCAGGGTCTTGTGACCGATGAAATGGCTGACATTATAAAGAAGCGGAATTTCATCCATGTAGATCGGCACCCGGAGTCCATCCAGCAAACGGATGATCAGAGCGAGTAAAATAATAATCCAAGCAGAATATTTTTTTAAAAAGTTCAATGGGCTTCGAGCAATTTATTTGTGAAAGTTAGATTTCTTTTTCAAAACGTCGACGACCAGATTGAGTGAATCGATATGAATTCCACTGTATTTTTCGACATTATTGATGATGTAATCCTGCAGTTCTGTTAATACTTTCGGAATGTTCAGACCATAGGGAACACACAGTTTGACCTCCAATCGAAAACTCTCTTGAAGGGGGTCAAGAAAGATTCTTTTAATCGTGATCTCAGGATTGTATTCCAGAACGCAGTGCATCACCATCTGGCTGAGCGCGGACTGCGAAATAGAGAGCTGTCCTCGCCGGCTGAACAGCGGCTGGACAATAGTTTTTTCAACCACTTTGTTTTTCCAGATAAAAATCGGATGGTTCTTGATAAAAAAACGGATCGAATCGAGGATGCGGTGAGCCGGATCTTTGCGCACTTCGATCATGGGAACCGGAATCACATGCTTTCCTTCGATACGCCGGCTCTCCAATGCATTGGCAATTTCCTCTCTGGTCGCCAGATCCTCGATGTAGATGATTTCGTCTGGATAGGGTAAATCGAGCCGTTCGGCAATCCGGCCGACCATTTTTTCAGAAGTGCCGATCAGTAAGATGGAATTGAACTTTTCCTCGGCGAGCACCTGTTTCATTTCTTTCGCATAATTAAAATCTTCGAAAATCGCTCGTTTGATCGCCTTAAACCGGTTCGTCTCGCGCTTGGCCGATTTCCCGGCAATGATGATCTTCCCACGAATAATCAATCCGTCATCAATAATCAAATCGATATTGTATTTATCCGCAAGAAGCTTGGACCGGAAACTCTTACCCGTACCCGATTGTCCAACCAAAGCATAGACTTTGATCTTTGAACTATCCTGACGAAACGGAAATAGAATCTGTTTAATCCGGTTTAACAATGATTGCACTCCTTTTAAAACTTTTAAAAGATAAGAAATTTCAGGAAAATATCAAACACCCTTCTTTTTCCCTCCTTCAAGGGGTGAAAAGAAAGGGGGGGTGAAAATCGAAGCTTTGATTGAAATGTTGAGTTATGAATTAAAAGTTATAATTGACAACGACACTATTTTTTATTTCAACAACACCATTTTCATTGTTTTGCAGAAATGATCCGTTTTTGTCGTGACATTTATGCTGTAAATATAGATTCCACTGGCGACCCGATGGCCGGAATAATCTCTACCATTCCAAACCACCTCATAATAACCGGGTTTCTTCCGAGTATTGACGAGTGTTTTTACTTTCCTTCCCATCAGATCATACACTTCGAGCCGTACATCTCCGGGTTCTGATAATTGATACTTGATAATGGTCTCCGGATTGAACGGATTGGGATAGTTGGGATGAAGCTGTGTGGTTAAAGGAATGAGAGGTTCTCCTCTTACTCCGGTTTCGGTCTTGATCGTAAAACTACTGTCACTGAAGTCATAAATCGTTGTATCGGATTTGGAAGCAATCTTGATTTTGTAAGCCGAGCTGGAATCCAAATTGGTCGGAACAGACCACTCATATTCTCCATCGTTTTCTGTACTGTCTGTGATGGTCTGATTGTATTCCTCCTGTCGATAAAGATCGAGCCGGATCCAGTCTCCAACATCCCCCACACTGGTCCAGGTAATTGTATGGCTCTCTCCGGTTTTCCATTCGACTTGTTCCGAATCGGGATTAGTTAGTGTTATTTGTGCAATCCTTTTAATCGTAAAACAGAAATTATTAAAATCAAAAACAGTGGTATCCAATAAAGAAATAATCTTGATCTGATATTCTGAACTGGTATCCAGATCAACAGGAATGAACCATCCATACTCGCCATTATTATCCGTACTATCCACTATACTGTGACTGTAATAACCTCGCTTGAATAACTCAAGCTTTACAGATTCTCCTACTTCACCCATACAGTTCCAAGTGATAGTATGTACCTCACCTGTTTTCCACACAATATCAGATGTATCCGGATAAGTGATCTCAAGTTCTGGCTTTACTTTAATTGAGAAAGATTGATTACTGAAATCACATTGTGTGGTATCCGATATTGAAATAATCTTGATTTGAAAACCGTTTCCTGTCTCTTGATCTTCGGGTATTGTCCAATCGTAAAAACAATCATTCTCTGTACTCTCACTTATGGTTTGATGATACAAATTATTTTGATACAAATCTATCTTTACAAAATCGCCCATATTCCCATATTTCTGCCATTGAATACTGTATACATCCCCTTGGTATAGAATTAAATCTGCATCATTCGGATAGAGCACCAGTAGATAGGGTAATGCGATTTTTCCTCCTAAAATCAGATCTCCTGATAAATCCGCATAACGCCAGCATTTCCCCTGATAGTTCCAGCCGGTTTGGTGATCTATTCCAAAATACGACCCATTGTAATTTTCATCGTCGCTGTCATTGTACCAGATGTCCCAGCCGATAAAATCCCCTTCCTGAAGATTTTTTAAAGATTGCGGATATTCATAGTAAATCGTAAACACAGCTTCGCAGGTCCAGTTGCCGTTTGCCCCCTGCTGAATCGCTGTAACAAAGGCGTCTCCGGTATATTCCTGCGGATAGTCCGCCACACTCGGATAATTGTACAGATCCCGGTGATTTTCCTCTGTGACGCGCCAGTACTGAGCTTGTCCGAATTCATGCCAGTACTCTCCTCCGCTGTAATTTCCGTCTGTCATGAATTCCAGGGACTCATCGTACGCTGGATTGTAGTTGGACGATCCTGGTTCATTGTCAAATGTACCTCGAATGTCGTCTTGTATTTTGATTCCGACATAGAGCTTGTTCGTTTCCTCGCACCAGACAGCCTGCCAGGTAACCAGGTTATCGGTAAACTGGCTCCAGGTCGTGTTGTACCCGCCTAGTGTACCGCCATGATCTAGAGAATCAACATTGATTCCTGTCCAGATACCATCATTTAACGCTCCGTCTATAACAGGGACAAACATAGAATCAATCTTCAGGGCCAGATACTGCTTGGGATCGGATACAATGGAATTGGGATCGATAGTAAACGTATGATCGGAATAATCGTAAATCATCACATTGGTCGGACAAACCACTCTGATCCGGTAATCGGAACGAGGTTCGATGCGCCTTGAAATGCGCCAGAGATAATTACCTGTATTGGGAACATTGCCGTCAATAATTTGGTAAAAGTAAAAATTCCTACAAAGATCAATTCTAACTGTTTGGCCTACCTTACTCATCGAATTCCATCGAATCTCAACTTCATCAAAAATTTCATGTGCAACATCCGATTCATTAGGATAAGTAATCTTAATTGTTAGAAGAACCGGACTGAATTTCATTAAAAAAAATTGGGAATTATACTCTTCATAATCATCATCAAAAGCACCTGGTGTTGTTGGAAACAGTAATCCTGAGGTTCCACCTGTACAATAAAAATTATCTTCGTGATCAATTGCAACTTTACGACTCCAATCATCACCATAACTTCGCAAATAAGTTCCATATAAAAGATATTTACCATCACTGCTCAAAACATATAAAAATCCATCACAATCCTGATCTTCCCAATTTCTTGTCGATATTGCATCATCCGTGGTTGGCATAAGATCAGTAGTCCAACCTGCAAGATAGATATTTCCTTGAATATCCACTTCAATATCTGATCCCCCATTACTTCCTCCACCAATATATGTCGAATACAAAAGTTTTTCAAGGGAAGCAGAAAAAATTGAAATATAACCATTACAATTCCAAAAATAGGGTTCGTCATAAAATGCACCACTTGTTGCAGGAAATCCCCCCCACGATTCTGTGCAACCAGTTACACATATATTACCATATCTATCCATTGTTATTCCATTACCACTTTCCCACCTCGTGCCACCGAGATACGTAGACGATACGAGTACACTTCCATCTGAACTTATTTTTGAGACAAATGCATCTGATGTTCCTGATAAAATTTTATCAAATGCATTTGAAGTCACTGGAAAATCATAAGATTCAGTTGTACCCACTAAGTAAATATTTTGGTTTTTATCAAGAGCCAAATCAGATAAGGATTCATCATTACAGCCCCCAATAAATGTTGAGAAAACCATATCATTACCACTATTATTTAATTTACAAACAAAACCATCCGAATTTAAACCCGACTTATGTTCCTGGTTATATGCATTACCAGTAACAGGGAAATCTGACGACGTCGTTGAACCGGAAATATAAACATTCCCATTATATATCTTAATCCCGGTACCTTTATCGCTATTACTGCCTCCAATAAATGTTGAATAGATCAGGTGATTACCTATATTGTTTATTTTAACAACAAAAACATCTTGCCCCCCATTATGTGAATTATCATAAGCATTGCCTGTTGTAGGAAAATCCGAGGAGCTGGTTAAACCAGTGATATACACATTCCCTTGTGAATCAACAACAATTTCAGAAGAATACTCTTGACTATTACCTCCAAGGAATGTCGAGTACAAAAGACCACTCCCGGAGTTATTGAATTTTACAATAAATGTATCATAATTGGAATATTCCGTGTCATACGCTCCGCTGGTAACTGGGAAATCGATTGATGAAGTATGTCCAGTGACATAAGCATTACCCTGATTATCAATATCCAATCCTAATCCATCTTCCGAATCACTTCCCCCTAATAAAGTTGAAAAAATCAATTCCGGATCAATCACAAGTGCTTTGAAAGTATCATAACTTTTTACATCGAAACTGAAAATCCCTTCACTCTTAACCGACAATTTATATCCGGCCTTAATCTTCTTTATGCCATTATCCTGAAAAGCAACCGGTTCTCTTTCAATCAGATTCCCAAAAGGAGTTTTTACTTTTAGTTCTCCATTTTCATCAGGTACTATATCCGATGTTCCGTCATACCTCAATTGAATCTGTTTCGGATCGGCCCCGGGTTGAACGATAAAATCATATTTCAGTCCTTTGCCGTTTCCATAATACACCAGATCGATTCCATCATAGATATTTTCGTAACGGATTCTTTTATAATTAGGAACATCGGTTCGCCATTTCGACGGATTATTCCCAATAAAGTAATTATTATTCCACGGAAGACGGTCTTCACCCACAACTCTGGCCTTTGGACTGCTTCCTTCAAAATGGACTTTTAATGCGTAATGCTCAAATTCTCGTTCTTCATCTTCCATGAATTGAAAATGATAATCTGGTCTCAATCGTTTTTCCTGTCTTCTTTGTTTCGATGCCTCTGTTTCCCGACTCAACACATAGGTCACCCCGGTCCCGGTAAAGAAAACCATCACACCGCCACTGCTGGTCTTAAAGAGTACATCCGGGTGGAACTGTCCCTGGTTCTCTGTAAATCCAAGAGGAACATTTCCCATGTTCTCCATCACGATATTTTTCTGATAATCATTAATTTCAGATCGGACAGCAGATGCAAATAAAAGAATAGGAACAAAAACAAGGAAAAATAACCTTCTCATAGTTCCCTCCCTTATTTCTTTGTGACGATAAATTTTCTTACTTTAAACAAATTTTCAGAGAATCAATAGAAACTATCTATCAATCAAGTACAACGATATTTTCTAAAATCCCCTAAGGCGGCCTGATGGTGAGAGTATTTAAAAATAGAAAGGAGAAAAGCAAATCAGAAACGAAAAAACAGTGTTTCTTCTCTACTCAAAGTATAAACACGCAATTTCCGAGCCAAAATGACAAAGAATTTAAGCATTAAAATTATTTACAATGTTTAAACTAAAATATAAAATAGCCAAAGTAAAAAGCAAGTCAAAAACGAATAAAATTTAAATATTTACGAGAAGTTGATCAGAAAATTTAAGAGAATGAAAAGGAGCGGACAGAATCGCATTTCAATAAACAAAATCAGTCAATTTAACCAACAAAATATCGTTACTGGTCAAATTTCACTGAATTGATCAATTATTATCCAAATACTTTTGATGTGAAGGAGCTGTGCTCTTAACCTCAGAAACCAATGCATCACCCCTTTTTATCTTACCCGTTGCTACCATTGCTGTGAGGGAGTTTTACTCCCGAACATTCAAGACCTCACCGCACTCGGACACAGTTCCATATAGGCACAGTACCGGCACACTTGATACCCGGGCGCAGCTCCATAATCCCGCTTCCGGATGCCTGCCGCAGCCTGGTGGATTTTCTCTTCTGTTTTGGAGAGCATTTTTTCCGTGACCGGAGAGCGCCCGACCAGGCCGGATTCGAGGAATCGAAGCTCGATAAAATCGGGCAGCCGTTGAAACGTTTTCTGATAGGCCATTGCATAAATCGCCAGCTGCAGGCTGTCTTTGGTCCGTCTATCCGCAGCTTCCTGTTGAAAAACTTCGGAAGATTTAAAATCGATGATAACCACCTGGCCGTCTCGTTCATCAATCCGGTCCCATCGGCCTTCCATACGGTTATTTTCGAACAGAAAACTGAACCGTTCCTCGATCCATTTTGGAACGATCCCCGAAGATTCCTCTTTCTCAAAAAATTGGCGTAATGCTTCCTTGCCGGATTCGAAGCGCCGTTCCTCATGTTCACGCGAGAGAAACCCCTCGCTTCTCCAGGAGGTTTCGAAGAGCCGGATCAGGTTATCGAGCGTCACGGGAATCCCGGCCAGTTTTTGTTTGTGATAAAATTCGACGGCTGAATGAAGTGCCTTGCCGTAAATCACCGTATGATGGGGCAGAATCGGGACGCGCAGAATGTGGACGTATTTGTATTTCAGCGGACAGGTCAGGTAGTCGTCCACCTGAAAATAGGAAAGCTTGAGGATTTGATTTTCGGGAATAGGCCCAAGGTTTCCTCGGATTCCTTCGGGGGGCGGTGCAAAACGTTCGATACGTTCCTCGGCTCTGGCCTTCACATTAATTTCATCAATGTGGGGACGATCGAGCGCCTCCAGGACAAAAGGACTGACCTTCCGTTTCCGGACGCCGCCGTAATCTTCGGCACTGGTCAGATAGAGCCGCTCTTTTGCCCGGGTCATGCCCACATAGAAAAGTCGACGTTCTTCTTGAAGATGAAAATCGCCCGAAGGCAAAATCTCCTTGACCAGTTGATCTGGCAGTTCGATGGGATCGCTTCGGCGGGTATGAGGGAAACGGTTATGGATCAAACTCACCATAAAGACCACAGGCCATTCCAGTCCCTTGGCCTTGTGCACAGTGAGTACGCTGACTGCATCATCCCCCGGATCGGCTTCCACGGTTCCGGGATCGTCTCCGGCCTCGATCAGAAGATCGAGATAACGGACAAAATGGATGACCCGGTCCTCTTTGGCCGCCTGCGAGAACGACCAGATCACATCGAAGAACCGGGCGATATTCTGTACCTTGACGCCGTCGTCCGGATTCTGGCTATGGGTCAGTCGTTTCAAATATCCGGACTGCGTGACGAACTGATAGAGCACCACGCCGCTGACATTTTCTCTCGACATGTCCAGATATTTTTGAAGATCATCCAATATTTTCCGAATGGTGGCCCGGCTTTCCGGAGTTAGATCGTTGAGTTCTTCGATAGAATCGATCTCTTTGAAAACCGAGTAAAGAGAACGGTTCCGTTTATTGGCCAGATTGATGCACTGGTGGAGTTCCTGCATGGAGAGCTCGTAGATTTCGGATGAAGCAAGATGAAAGAGGCTCAGCGTATCCTCGAAATCTGTGATCGCTTTGAGAAACGCAATGAGAAGCTTGACTTCGGGACGCTCGTAAAGCCCACGGTTTCCGGAAAAGCGCCAGGGAATCTCTTTCATGTTCATGGCACGAAGAAACGGATCCGCATATGCGTTGGCACGTACAAGAATGGCAATATCACTGTAGGTATATTTTTTTGTATCGACGAGATCCCGGATGATCTGCGCCACCCGGTCCGATTCTGTGATGAGTGTATCGCAGTGAAAGTGTTCGACTGGATTGCCTTCTTTTGCCTTCGCAACCAGCCTTTTATTGATCTGATTCTTCAGTTCCAATCGATCGGGATTGTTGTGCGCGATCAGCCGGTAAGCCGTATCGAGTATCACCTGTGTGGATCGAAAATTCTCGGTCAGGACAATCTGGGCGGCTTTGGGATAGATTTCCTTAAAACCGAGGATATTCGAAATCGCTGCTCCCCGGAATTTGTAGATCGATTGATCGTCATCCCCCACAACCGTGATATTGGCCTTTTCTCCGCCTAACATTTGAACAAGCTGGAACTGGGCATAGTTGGTATCCTGAAACTCATCCACAAGAATATATCGATACCGTTCCTGAAACCTTTTCAGAACCGCCGGATTCTCCCTGAAAAGAGACAAAACCAGACTGACCTGATCCCCGAAATCCACTTTTCCGGCTTCGGCCATGAGTTTTTGAAACTGAACGTACGTCCCGGATATCTCTTCCTGCTTTTCCAGAGTTTCAAGAAGTTCCCTGTCTTCCGGATGTTCATTGACCTGCATTTTTAATCGGGATACAAAACCGAGATAATTTTCCGGGGAAACATCCTCATCCTTGGTCCTGGAAATGACATTAAGCATAGCCTGAATAAAGCGTGTGGGATCGCTCAAAGGCCGGTAATGTTTCAGCGGGAATTCAAAGAGATGATCCCTAAAAAAGATCACCTGCTCGGCTTGGGAGAGCACCTGAAAATCGGGATTGAGTCCGACTTCCAAAGCGAATTCACGCAGGATCCGGTCGCCGAAAGCATGGAATGTCGAGACCTGAACATTGGCGAAACCGTATGGTAGAAGCACATCGACCCGCTCGGACATTTCAGAAGCAGCTTTTTCTGTGAATGTCAGGGCGATAATCTCTTCCGGATTCGCCTGCTTGGAATTGATGAGATGGGCGATCCGATGCGTGATGACGAGTGTCTTGCCGGTGCCAGCGCCCGCCACAATCAAAAGCGGCCCTTTGCCATACTCGACCGCTTCTCTCTGTTTCTGTGTCAGTTGAATGTCAGACATAAAATACTTGGATGATACTACTTCAGGACTTTTCCATGCGACTGATGATATAAACCGTTCCCAACGCCAGAAAAAATCCAGGGATTAATTCGTAAATCAAATTATGAAGAAACGGGACATTGTACCAGATCAGTACGGTAATCATACCAACGGCCATACCGGCGAACACACCCCGCTTCGTTGTTTTCTTCCACCAGAGTGTCAAAAGAAGCGCCGGTCCGAAACTGGCGCCCAATCCGGCCCAGGCGTAAAGAACGAGATCATAAACCAGCGCCTCACAGCGCATCGCCAGAACAAACGCGATCAGACCCACCAGAACCGTGGCCAGCCGGCTCAATCCGACCATTTTTTTCTGCGAAGCGTTTTTATTGATCAATTGATGATAAACATCTTCCGAAATCGCGGAGGTAGTAACGAGCAGCTGGGAATCCGCCGTGGACATCATTGCGGCAATGGCCCCGGAAATGGCGATTCCGGCCAACCAGGCCGGAAGAAGGGTTGTTGCGAGCAAGGGCATGATCTGTTCCTGATCCGGGACCGATCCGCCCATTCTCGCAATTCCGACCAGCCCGATGAATATGGCTCCCCAAAATGCCAGGACCGCCCATGTCGTAGCAATCAGTGTCCCTTGACGAAGTTCACTCGATTTCCGAATCGCCATAAATCGGGTCAGCAAATGCGGCTGTCCCATATAACCCAGACCGATGGCCAATCCCCCAAGAATGGACTTCATCATGACCCAGCCGGTTTGGTCACCACGAACATGAAGAAAGTGAGGATTGAACGCAGCGATTTTTTCGTGAAAAACACCCAAGCCTCCAAGGATAACAATACCAACAATGGGAAGAATAACCAGAGTAAACACCATAATGCTGCTCTGGAAAAAATCGGTCCAGGCCACCGCAAAGAATCCGCCCATGATTGTGTAGAAAAGAATGATACAACCACCGATAACCATGCCCCAGAATGGAGTGATATGAAACGTAACATTGAGCACCTTCCCCGCGGCAAGAAACTGGGCAGAGACATAAAAAGTGAAAAAGAAAATAATGATCAATGTCGAAGTGATTCTGAGCAAATGAGAGCGGTCATCAAAGCGGGATTCGAAAAAATCGGGAAGCGTCAATGCCTGGAACTTCTCGGTATCGGATCTGAGCCGACGGGAAATAAACACCCACGAAAACAGAATACCTGTGGTACATCCGATGGCCGGCCACACGGCATTGTAACCTGAAATCAGCGCAATGCCCGGCAGACCGATGAGAAGCCAGGCACTTTCACCGGAAGCCCGTTCACTGAACGCTACAACCCACGGACCCAATTTTCTTCCGGCTAAAACAAAATCGGCCAAGGTCTTGTTCAAACGAAATGTAACGAGCCCCACAATGAAAATCACGATAAGATAGATCACAAATCCAATGAGAGTGGGATCCATTTACTCCTCCGTTTTTCCCGAGAACAAATAAAAAAGAATCGCCAATGAGATTAATAGTACTGGCGGGACAATAACCCAGAACAAAGTCCAAAACGGCATCGTATCATTTCCTTTGATTAAATCCTGTGATCTTTCCAACTGGAAATAGTATGATCATGTTTGTTCAGACTTTTTCAAACCTTTACTTGCTTCGACAATCAAAACAACCGCAAGAACAAAAAGTAAAAGGGAGATGAACAGCAACGGAACATTCCGAACACTCGCATTTTTATAAATCAGATTCCCCAGAGCCATCAGTGTCACACCAAACATAAAGATCATAGGAATTTTGACGAAGTTCGTCTTTTTCTTCATTTCAGCCAGCCACACCGCAATGGCCAAAAGCACCATCGCTGCCAAAAGCTGATTGGCCGACCCAAAAAGCGGCCAGAGTGTATCACTGGTTCCTGAGAAGGCGAGAAAGCCGGAAAACAAAACCGTCACGCTGGTGCCGATAAATCGGTTTTTCGCCAAAAGGGTCAGTCTATCTTTTTTATCGAAAAATTCCTGAAAAGCAAATCTTCCGAGACGAGTAGCCGTATCCAGAGTGGTCATGGCAAACGCAGAAATGGAAAGTGCCGCGAATGTGATGCCGACCTGAAGGGGAATCCCTAAAGCCGAGATAAAAGATCCCGCACCCGAGGAAAAAATACCGATCGGTCCGCCGCCTTCTTTGGTAATGAGACGATGATAATCTCCCTTGAGGATCGTCACTGCCGTGATGAGAGCCACGACTGCTAGTATTCCTTCGATGAGCATACTGCCGTATCCCACCAGTCTGGCATCATTTTCTGAATTGATCTGTTTGGAAGTCGTACCTGAAGAAACCAGCGAGTGAAATCCAGAAATCGCACCGCAGGCCACTGTGACGAAAAGAATGGGAAAAAGCAGTCCCAGATTGGTTTTAAATTGCGTATATGCAGGAAAAGTGATTTGTGGATTGACCACAAATATGCCCACAACACCACCCAAGAGAATAAAATAGAGCAGAAAAGAATTCAAATAATCTCTCGGCTGAAGCAGTATCCAAACCGGAGTTACCGAAGCAATAAAAATATAGATGAGGAGAAGATAAATCCACAGATTATAAGACAGAGGAAGCGGAAATCGTATCCCCAAAAAAACACAACTGAAAAGCAGGACCACGCCCACGATAGTAGCTATCCAGAGGGGAAAACGCAACCGGTAGATGCTCAGTCCGAAAAAAACAGCTAGGATAATAAAAAGAACTGAAGAAGTTGCGGCGGAAGGCGTCTTAACAAATGTGCTGGCCACAGCTTTCATGAAAACAGCGACCACAAGAACCAGCATGAACCAGGTAAAGATCAGAAAGAACCGCTTCCCTGCCGGGCTGATGTGTTCCTCGATAACTTCGCCAATGGATTTTCCGCCATGACGAATCGATGCAACGAGCGCCGAAAAATCGTGTACGCCGCCGATAAAAAGACTGCCGATAACGAGCCAGAGAAAAACCGGTATCCATCCGAAAATTGCTCCGTAAATCGGTCCGAGGATTGGACCGGCTCCGGCAATGGAGGCAAAATGGTGTCCCAAAAGTACGGGTGCTTTGGCCGGGACATAATCCACACCGTCTTGATTGGTATGAGCAGGCGTGGACCGTTTTGGATCGATATCGAATTTACGCATCAGAAAACGCCCGTACCAGACGTATCCGATGAAAAATAGAATCAGGGCGATGATGAGTAGAATCGATGCGGACATTTTTTCTTCCCTGTTCAATACATGATTTTAGAATTCCACTTTGGGCGCTTCCTGCGCATTTTGAACCGCCTCAAAATAAGTTTTCTGGGTAAAACCGAACATTCCGGCAAACAACACAGCTGGAAATCGGCGGATCATCTGATTATATATACGGACTGCTTCGTTAAAACGCTTTCTTTCCACGGCAATACGGTTCTCCGTTCCGGCCAGCTCATCCTGCAAACGTATAAAATTCTGATTGGCTTTGAGATCGGGATACCGTTCTACCACGACCATGAGACGCTGCAGCGCCGCACTCAAACCCGCCTGGGCCTGCTGAAATTTTGCCAGGTTTTCCGGTGTCAGGTCTTCCGCTTTCAAATTGGTCACGCCACCAACTTTGGCCCGTGCTTCCGTAACGGCCTGAAGCGTTTGGCGTTCGTGTTTGGCATATCCCTTGACGGTCTCCACCAAATTCGGAATCAGATCGAAACGCCGCTGATACACATTCTGCACCTGGGACCATTTTTCATTGACGTTTTCATCCTGCTGCACAAAACCATTATACATATTCTTGATACTGCCGGCAACAGCCAGGACAATAATAATGAGTACCCCAACAACGACAAGAGCAATGATCGATCCTTTCTTCATAGTTTCCTCCTTGATAGATTTAAAGTATTATTATCATTGTGTTAGACAATTCTTTTTTATGGAATGAAAACGATTTCTTCAAAATTTCATTTGATCAACAGATTCACTGAGTGCCTGAATCTGCAAAATGTAATTTCGAATATGTGCTTTCAATTGTTCTTTGGATACTTTCTTCCCTGTGGTTTTAATATTAAGCAGTTCGGAAAACAACGTTTCCTCAATCTCTGTAAACTCCCTGCACGTCGCTAAAATCACCTCCTGTTTTTCCTTGGGAATCTCCTTGCCGCGAAGATAAAGCAAGGCACGAAAAATTGATGTGAATGTCACAATCGATTGACCGATAAGCGCTTTTAAAGCCCTTGCCTGACCTTTTGTCAGGATAAACACCTGACGGAGCTGGAGTAATTTCCCTTTGAGTTCCCTCTCGCACTGAAGACGGATATCTTCTTTTTTCAGAGAAAGATCCTTCAATACGTCTTCACCCCGGATCACCCGGTAACAGCACTGCATATTAAAAAATTCAATGGGATAACTGTCTGTACTGGCCTGGATATATTCCCGCGTCAGGAAAAAAGGCAGGGTGATCCTCTTTTTTGTCCATTTTGGAATTAATTTATGAACCCGATCGATCTGATCGATTCCTTTCGCTGTCAGTACGACTAAAAAATTCAGATCCGATTTTTTAGGGATAAATTCTTCGCTGGCCGCGCTGCCGTAAAGGACGATTGAAACAACCTCTTTGCCAAAGGTTTTTTGGATATCTTCGGAAAATTGCTTGATTGTCTGTTCAATTTTGTCTACAATAGAACCCATCGAATTGCCTCCGTTTTATTTAATCTATCTGTAAATACCATCCGGATGGTTCCTGTCGATCTCCCATCTCATTGGATTATATTGAATATATTGCCTGATATTATTTAACGATTGATCATTTCTGATAATATGATCATAAAATCGCGATTGCCAGGCAAATTCATCATTTCCCATTTGACGAATTCTTTTCGTACACACAGATTTGAATTGCCCAATAATCGATCCCAACGAATTTGGTTTCAATTTTGTTGTTGTAGAGACGTTCCGCCGGAACGTCTCTACAGGATATTCACATTTTTTTGTGATCACAATAATCCCATGAATATGATTTGGCATGATAACCCATGAATCCAATTTTATATTGTGTCGTTTCTTTTCTGTTTCTTTCCATTCTTCAAAAACAACCCTTCCCATTTCAGACAAAACAATCTGTGAATTCACAATTCGACCAAAATAACAGATCCGGTTTTTGGTACAAAGGGTTACAAAATAATATCCAGGATCCGAATAATCCCAATTCTTGAATCTTGTCGATTCAACCCGATATTTCTGCCTGAATAGAACCATAACATCAATTTAAATTTTTGTTTTCCCCTTGAGGGGAAAAACAAAGGGGGTGTCAAATTAAAAACCCCGGGACGCGCCTCCACCACCACTCATTCCTCCACCAAACCCTCCAAAGCCCCCTCCGAATCCTCCGCTGCCAAAACCGCCTCCACCTCTCCCACCGCCCATGAACATGCTTAATAAAAGCCAGGGCAGAATTCGTCCGCGCGTCACAACCATCAGGAAAATGAATAGTATTAAAAGTAAAATCCCGCCGCCGCTGGAACGTCCACGGCTTCCCATATCGGACTGCGGCTGCTGAACCACCGCAGGAATTCCGGTGATTTGAACACCGGCATTCTTAGCTACAATTTCTGTAATTCTGAGCAGTCCGCGGTACAATCCCAATCCGTATTCCCCGTTTCTGAGATCGGGCATCACATACTCATCTAAAATTCCTCCGGTCAATCCATCTGGTAAAATCGGTTCTAAACCATATCCCACTTCTATTCGGATTTTCCGTTCTGCCATAGCGAGCAAAATCAAAACCCCGTTGTCCTTTCCTTTCTCACCAATTCCCCACGCCTCGTACAATTGGGATGCATAGGTCTCAATATCTTGGCCGTCCAAACTCTTCACAGTAACAACAGTCAATTCAGCTCCGGTTTTTCTTTTTACCTCAGCAGAAATCGTCCCCATTTTCGTTTCATAATATTGAGAAATCACACCTGCAAAATCATTGACCCAGCCTCTCGGTTTCAGAGATTGAATGTTTTCTGAAAAAAGAAGCGTGGACAACAGACAAGTGAATATCAAAATCGGAATTCGTCTTTTCATATCTATTTACTCCACGACATCGATTCAAATTTCAGGGAACCGGCGAACCAACAGTTCCGTTAATTTTCCGGATTCGACAAACCGCGAAAAATCAAGCATATCTTTGACCACTTTATCGGATAAAATCCGGACCACCCAGTTGGTCACCATCGGAGTAATGGTGATCACGGGAATATGATGATGATAGGCTTCCCACATCTCGATGCTGCTTCCCATACTCGCTTCGGGAAGATAGACAATTAGACAATGGGATTCTCTGACTTTTTCTAAATGGGTCAAAAAAATTTTTTTTGCATCTTCATCATTATACGAAATGGATTCGGGATGGTTCTCGACAGGACAGAAAACACGGCTGTCTGGGATAACGCGATGTATCACGGAACGGATCTCATTGCGATAGCTCTGATCGTGCACATTTAGATCCTGCCGCGAACCCTGTATGATTCCGGCAAGGAAAAATTGATACTTCGATTCACTCATGTCGAATACAGTATGATTTATCTGATGGGGTTGCCTTCACGCGTTCTTCCGATTTCACGGTATCCAAGAGGCCGGTAAACCTCTTTTCGTATTTCTCGCACCTGGCGGCTCGGAATAACGCGCTTATACTGAATCTTGATCCCCCCGAAGTTAACCAGTAGTCCGATGGAGGATTTCATCAGATTGAGAAGCCGCAGCACCTGCTGAACCTCATGATCCTTCAAATCCTCCCCGACGCGCAGAACTATCACCACACTGTCGTTCACCCAGAAATCAATTTCGAGTGTCCCGATCAGGACTTCTTTATAAAAGACCTGAGTGGGTTTTCTGGATTCGAATTTCAGTTCTTTGGATTCGAATTCCACCTCCAGCGCCCTTCGGTAGTATTCTACAGGATAACCTGGTCCGAGTGTGCGATGGACTTCCATGCATGAACCGATAACTTTGTACAGCGTTTCATTTGATTCTTTCATCAACGTCATTACACCTCCTATCTTCAATGATGCTTATTGCGTTGATATATTAGTCTCATTCCTTCCAGAGTAAGAAAGGGTTCTGTTTTTTCAATGACCTGAGATTTGGCAACAATCATCGAAGCCAATCCTCCTGTAGCTATGATGTATACTTGAGCCCACTGCATTTCCTTTCGAATATGATCGACCATCCCGTCCACCATCGAGACCGTTCCCCAGAATATGCCGGATTGTATACTTGTTTCGGTCGTATTTCCAACGACTTTCGGAGGAAAAACCAGATCCACCTTGGGCAGTTTTGTGGCAACGCGATGGAGTTCTTGAGAGGTTCCCACAATCCCTAAGGAAATCACGCCGCCGATATATTCGCCCTTTTCCGAAATTACATCGAAAGTGGTCGCCGTTCCGAAATCGACAATGATCAATGGTCCTTTGTAAAGATGGTACCCGGCCACGGCATTGCAGATACGATCCGCACCGACTGTTCGCGGGGTATCGTAGAGAATTTTTAATCCGGTGTCGGTTTCGGCCGTTACGACAATCGGTTCCAGATGGAGATACTGTCTGGCCATTTCGACAAAGGCAGAAGTTAACAAAGGAACAACCGAGGAGACAACAACCCCTTTGATCTGAGAAGAAGAAAGATGCGCCGCTTTCAGCCAGGATTCAAGAAGAATCCAGTATTCGTCTTCGGTTCTCGGTACCTTGCTGGATAAACGCCAGTGATGTTTTAAGGTTTCTCCATCATACAGTCCGAGAACGACTTCGGTGTTTCCTATATCAATAACGATCAGCATATCTGACCTCACAAACCTCGTCCGAACGGTAAATTTCCTGTCGGCCATCCGACCTGATCAGTACCAGTTCACCGTTTGAATGAAATCCTTTGACTCTACCCTGAATGTCCTGGTCACTGATCTTGAATGTCACATTCTTATTCAGGATATTGTTTCTATCCTTCCATTCATTTAAAATGAAATCATACCCTTCCTGTTGACTTCTTTGATAATCCTGTTCCAAATATTCAAGCAGATCTGCCAAAAGCGACATCCGGTCGATTTTCAAACCGGAAATCATTTCGAGGGACACAGCGGATTTCTGAAGAGCCGGTGGGAAATCTTCCTTCGTCTGACAAATATTCAATCCGATTCCCATCACAACATATGCTAATTGATCCTTCCGATGAGACGTTTCCAGAAGGATGCCCCCTACCTTTTTATTTTGCACGACCAGATCGTTCGGCCATTTTATGGAAATTTCAATCCCTAAACTTTTCTCAATACCGATAGCAATAGATGTGGCAGCAAGCAGTGTCAAGAGAGTAGCTGCTTCCATTTCTACGGTCGGCCGGAGAATGATCGAAAACCACAACCCTTTTCCGCGTGCCGATTCCCACGTTTGACCCCATCGACCCCTGCCCGCTGTCTGCGTCTCCGCATAGACAAGTGTTCCTTCAGGCTCTCCTTTGATCGCCAGCGTTTTTGCAAATTGATTGGTCGAATCGATGGTATCGAATAGATGGAGTTTGCAGCCCAAAACTCGGGTTTTTAAAACAGATCGAAGTGCCTCCTCTCCTATAATGTTTTTATCCATTACCATCTATTGAAGTTCCTTCAACGCCTCTTCCTCGGTCTTATAGATATCCATCACCTGTTCCAGTTGGGCAATTCGGATCAGAAACTGGACCTTCTCCTGCATTTCACAGAAGCACATCTCCTTGTTGTGTTGTTCGGCCTGCCGGACGCCGAAAAGAAATGCACCGATACCTGTGCTGTCCATATATTTGACATCCTTCAGATTGACTAAAATCACATCTCCTTCTCCCATGAGTAATTCCAGCAGTTTGGTCTTCATTTCCGGCGCCTCGTGCGATGTCAGCCGCTCCTCCTGAACCCGGACGATCACGATATCGTTCTTTACTGTTTTTTCGTAGTTCATTCAATCCCTCTCAAGTTTTTAAAAACCCCTCTCTCGCAAAACTGAAATACTGATCTCCTGCCAAAATGATATGATCCAGAATCGGGATTCCCATCACATCACCGGCTTTGACCAGCTGTACCGTAATGTATTTGTCTTCTTTCGAAGGCAGCGGCTCCCCGGAAGGGTGGTTGTGAAGAAGAATCACGCCCGCAGCCAGATGGTCCACGGCAGCCTTGAAAACCTCCCTCGGATGCACGATGCTGGCATTCAGGGTTCCCTGGGAAATCGTCACATCACGGATCACACGGTTGCCGCTGTCCACCAAAATGATCGTAAATATCTCCTTTTTGAGATTTCCCAATTTCGGCAGATAATATTGAACGATATCCACGGGAGAATCGATTCTTTTTCTCTTCTCGATGGCACCGGCCTGAATGCGCCGTCCTGCTTCAAAGGCCGCGATGATACGTGCGCCCCGTGCGGGCCCGATTCCCTTCATCCGGATCAATTCTTGAACGCCCTTGGAAGCCATGATCCGCAAACTCCGGTGTTCGGCCAAAAGACGTTTTGCCAAATCCACCGCCGTAATCCCGCCGGTTCCGGATTCGATCAGAAGCGCCAGAAGTTCCGCATCGCTCAGTATCGAAGCACCCTGCTTTAACAGCTTTTCACGAGGACGCTCCGTTTCCGGCCATTCCTTGATTCGCGTATGATAAAACGCCGTTTCTTTGACTTTTTCGATCATCACCTACCGGTTTGGATTTACTCCCCGTAAAACTATAACCTATGCAATATTATAATTTTCTCACAGCAACATCTGTTTTGTCTTCGTTGAGTTTTATTTCAAAACAATATCTCTTGCTTTTGGGTACCCTTTTAAAAACTCTGGCACATATAGCGAATAGGATAAATACGGAATTATAATTTAATGCAAAAAACTCCAAATAAATTTGATATGTTTTCTCAATATTTTTTATACCTACCCGACTTTTAGTATCGTTACTTTCTTGATTTGTATAGCACTTTTCAGAAGGAATAATAATTTTGTTATTTTCAAAATGCAACAAATCTACATCTATTTCTTGTTTCGGATTTAAATCTATACTAGTATTCCCATTATCAAATATTATTAATTCTCGCTCAATAGGAATATAATTTTGTGGGGAAATAAAATAAATACCGTTTTCATCTAAATCACTTCTTTCTAGATTAATAAAGGTTATATAAGATGTCAAACCTTGTAAAGTTCTTCTTCCCTTATTTACTATTTTAATTCTATGTCTTTTATTATGAGAAATATCAAATTTTGTAGGGATTTTAATTTTGCCTTTTGTAAAGAAATCGTACAATATATATAATAAAACACCTGTAATAAGGAATGAAAAAAAACCTCCAATAACTCCCTCGATAACATTAAGCCAGCATATATCTTGCATTTTATTCTTTTTCCTGAAATATCAAATAAAATGTCCTTAATTTTATTCCCGCAAAGGCTCTGCCTCTACGAGACAAAAATTTGTTCAATCTTTCGAAGTTCGACTTATTTCTCGTAACTTGGCGTATTTTGTAAAAACATAATTCGAAGAAAATACGGCCAGTTGAAATCCTTCCACCCCGTCCAAAAAACCGGCCTTGAACAGATACATTTTAAGAAACATAAATACCGGACGAAAAAGAAGATCGAGTGCCGAATAGCGCTTCCCCTGTTTGATCAGTTCCTCGGCGGCAAGGGAGGTATACCGGTTGAATTTGTCATAATAATGATGAATCGAATCATCCGTATAATGCAGGATTGGGCCATTTAGTATTCCGACTGGACCGTCGATATGAAGCCGCTCGTGAACATTTGCCGAATCAAACCGCCCCTTCTCCCGTCGAAACAACCGTGTTACATAACCCGGATACCAACCGCCGTGGCGCATCCACCGTCCCAGGAAAAACGCTTTTCTTGGCATCCGGTATCCGCTGAACGACGGGTCCTTTTCGAGTGTTGATTTGATTTCTGAAGCCAGTTCGGGAGAAATTCGCTCATCCGCATCAATCCACAGAACCCAGTCGTGACTCACTTGTTCCAGCGCAAACTGTTTCGTTTCCCCAAATCCTTTCCATTCGATATTGAATATCTTTTGCGTGTATTTCCGGGCAATCGCAACAGTCTGATCATCGCTGTTCGAATCGACAAGCACGATTTCATCCACAAATGAGAGAGTCTCAAGGCACGCACCGATGTGCTTTTCTTCGTTTCTTGCGATGACGATGACCGAAATTCGGTTCACATCAACCTCTGCTTGAGAATGTTTGACGAGCCTTCTGAACTGATTCGAAAATTCGATTCAGATTCAAAGACTTGAGACATTCCGGATTTTCACAATTTGGGTTCCAACACGGTGAACATTCCAGATCGGATAAAATTTTTTCCCCGCGGTCAAAGAGCTCGATCTCACTGCCGCAGGAAAGTCCAAACCACGCCACGACATGTTTTTTCAGTGCAATTCCGATATGCATGCCGAGCGAATCGCCGCTGACCAGACAATCGCAGAGATTAATATAAAGAATCCCTTTTCGGAGTCCTTCGGTGGTCGGTGTTTCGAACACCGCTTTTCCGACACGGTTCTGAATTTCTCGGTTCCGTTCCGTATCCTCTTTTCCCCCGAACAGGAGGATTTTGGTTTTCGGCAATTGCTCGTGTATTCGTTTGATCAAATGAACGTGCTGTTCGATGGTCATCTTTTTCAAAGGAAACTGCGCAGAACAACCGGTATTGAATCCGACGACGAATTCGTTTTCCGAGATGCCAAGATGTTTTCTGTAAGAATGACAGAACTCTTCTTCGTCCCGAGTCAAAAAAAGCACGTATTCATCTTTTTTATAATTCAGCCGCCAAGTTTCGGCCAGAATATCGAGACCGGTGCGCTGGTTTTTTTTGAATTTCAGTTCATCATTGAGACCCATCTGGAAATTATACAGGGCTTCTTTATTAAGAGGAACAACTGCGCCGTTTTCGCTGAGTCCGAATCCGAGTTTTTCCCGTGCATTCAGAAGCATCGTAAAAGCAGATGAATTCTGGTTTTTATCCGCGTTGAGGACCTCATCAAAAACCATCTGACCGAGGATGAGCCGGCTCTCGCCGTTCCATTCCCATGTTTTATCGAGATAGGGATTGCGCATCAAAACGGGCAGTGCGTTTTTCATCGTGATCCAGTGAAGCGTGCTTTCCGGATATTTTCTTTTCAGCGGAGGCAGCATGGCGGTGGTCATCAAAACGTCGCCAATAAAATCGAGATTGACAATCAGTATCCGGTATCCGTAGTGCACGGGCTGATCACAGGGACAGACCTTGTAAGGTTCGCACGGTTTGTAACCGTTGAATCGTTTGCAATCCGGTGGATCGAAAATTTTCGTATGTTTGCTCAATGGATTCCCATTTTTTATTGATAAAATATTTCCAGATTTTTTTCTTTCTCTTCCCTGTGCTGCAAATCCCAGATGGTCATATAAAGTGCGAGTTTGCCAATCGAATCGATCAGGGCGAGGATGAAACCATGAATACCATCCAGAAATCCTCTACGGGAAAAATATTTCTTCGAGAATGCCGCGGCCGGATGAAAAAACAGATCGTACCATCTCACCTTTTTATACCCGTGTTCGATCCGCTCCAGCGCCATCCATTGAATGCGGCTGACCATCTTTTCCAGACTTTGATCAATGGTCGGATGGGTGTTGTGCAACAGGTCTCCTTTCAAATAAGCGGTCGATCCGTCTACCTGAAAACCCTCGTGCACTTTGACATCGGGAAGCGTAGCTTTCTCTTTTCGAAACAGGCGCAGGACATACCCGGGATACCAACCACCGTGTCTGATCCACTTGCCCAAAAAATAGGAACGGCGCGGCATATAAAATCCTTCGTGGGAAGTTCCCTCTTTCAAAATATTCTGTATCCCTTTCCTCAATTCTTCGGACACCCTTTCATCCGCATCGATGTTCAACACCCAAGAATGGGATGTTTTCTCAAGTGCGAACCGCTTCTGATCGGCAAAACCGGACCAGGTTCTTTGAAACACCTTTGCACCCATACCTTTTGCGATCTCAGCGGTGCGATCGCTGCTGAAAGAATCCACCACAATCCGTTCATCCACCCATTGTACGCTCTCCAGACACGTGCCGATATTTTTTTCTTCGTTATGCGTAATGATAATGGCCGAGATCGGATCAGGCTTGCCGGAGTTCATGCTGTTTGAATCCTGAATAAGTTTTCATTGGGACTACTTTTTGAACCACTTTCATCACATCGTCCACAGACAACGTTTTCATGCAAATCAGTTCATCACAGGTCAACCGGTTGCAGCCGAGACAGGTCAGACCCTTTTTATAAGCCACATCATTTCCCGGACCGAACGGCCCCTGAAGTCTCCACGAAGTCGGGCCGAAAATGCCGATGGTTTTTGTCCCCACTGCCGCAGAAATGTGCATGGGACCCGAATCATTGGCAATCACCAAATCGCATCGGGACAGCAAAGCGCCCAATTCTTTAAGAGACATTTCCGGTGCCAGAACCGGAAATGTCCGGGCAAGCGAACAAACCTTCTCAGCATGATGCTGCTCCCCGGGACCCCAGAGAAGGATCACGGTAGCATGATACGCTTCGGACAACTGATCTGCCAGTTCTGCAAAATGATCCAGCCCCCAGCGCTTCGCTTTCCAACTCCCCCAGGGATGCATCCCGATGAGGAATGGTTCTCGTATTTGCAGGGCATCGATCCAGCGATCTATTTTCTCTTCCGCTTCTGCGGGAATAGGAAATTGAGGAAATCGATGAACGATGGGAATATTCAGTTTCCGAAGTGCGTCTAAATTGAAATCGACTTCATGAACGCGATCTCCGCGCGGTTTGACGCGTATATTGTATGCGTATTTTCTGCCCCGAAAATCAAATCCCACGCGATATTTCGCTCCGGTCATCCACGTCAAAAAAGCACTCCTTGGATTTCCGAACAGATCAAAAACCAAATCGTACTTTTCTTTTCGTAAATTCTGCACGAAACGAATCGATTCGATGGTTCGTTTGATGAGGGACAATTGCTTTGTTTTTTTGGCCGGCAGCACGATCACTTGGTCGATGCTTTCATTTCTCGCGATGACTTCTTTGCCTGCCGGTTCAACGGCAAAATGGATCGCAGCGGACCGAAAAGCCTTTTTCAAATTCGGAATGACCGCCGTCGAGAGAACCACATCGCCAATAGCCCGCAATTTGATGATCAATATCTTACGAACGGAACCTTGTATCATTTTTCGTTGTACACTCAACTTGATCCCACTCCGGCTCTCTGTTTGATCGCTTCGAGAATCGAATAGGGAACATTATATTTGCCGATGCAAATTTCTCCGCTCCTCCCGCCGTGACAATCGGAACCGCCGGAGATCAAAAGACCATGCTCCCTGACAATATCCTGAAGATGGCGCATTCGATTTTGATCCAGTTTCGGATGATAAATTTCAATTCCGTCCAAACCCGCCTTGATCAGTCTGAATATCATATCATCATGAATCGCATAACTCGGATGTGCCAAAAAAGAAAGGCCTCCGGCTTCCGAAATCAGCCGGATCGCCTCTTCCGGTACAATCTGGTACTTCTCTTCATACGCCTTCGATCCGTAACCGATATATTTATGAAACGCTTCCTGAAATGTTTCGATATATCCCTTTTCCATTAAGATTTCGGCCAAATGGGGTCTTCCGATGCAGTTCCCCTTGGCCCGCCCCTCGACTTCATCCATTGAAACGTGAATCCCCAGATTATTCAGGTTCTTAACCATCTTTTCTGCCCGCTTGTACCGTTCTTTTCGAAACAGAACCAGATACTTTTTAAATTTCGGAGATTCCATATCAAAATAGTAGCCGATGACATGAATATCTCTGCCGTCACATTGACTGCTCAATTCCACACCCGGCACAATTTCCACATCTTCAATTTTTCCCGCTTCGATAGCAGGAACGATTCCCTCTACTGTATCATGATCGACGATTCCTACGGCTTTCAATCCCGATGCTTTCGCCTCCTTCACCATTTCATGAGGACTCAGTAAACCATCCGAATAATTGGTATGAAGATGTAAATCAACCCAGTTTTCTTCCGTCATAAGATCTCTCTTTCACAAGTTTTTATACGCATAACTTTCCATTTAAACGATTGAGTTACATTTCGAACCAATTCCTTTTGACGATTCCCGTACGACTAATATTTTTCTTGACTTTTAGATACAAATGTCGTAATTATATCAACCAATGCTATTTTCCGTTTTTTCGGGAAACGAACATCCATGAAACCTGTTATTTTCATATTTATCATTTTTCTATTTCTGTCATGCAGTAGAGACCGGCATTCTCATCTGCCTGCAAAATACCAGCGATTCGTCCACGTTTACACAGAACTCCTCAAACTGAAGGAGAAGAATATCAGCCCTCAAGAAGCTTATATCGATTCATCCATCGCTGTTTTACATAAATACCAATACACTCAAGAAGAATACGACCAGACTCTTGCCTATTTCAACAAAAAACCGAAACGCTGGAAAGTATTCTACGAAGAAGTGCTTGAGCAGCTAAAAAGAGATAACGCTTCTACATCTCCTCAACACAAAAAGCATCAATAATGTAATAAAAAAAAATGTATAAAATCCAATATTTTTTTAAAATATTTAAATTGAACGATTCCTGCAAAACAAACCCGATCTATATCCCGTCTAACAAATTCTTGGAAGCTGTTCTCCGCTCAGCATGTCCAGAATGCGGTGGCTGCCGATTTTCGTTCGAAGGGTCACCCTGCCTTTGGATGATTCAATGACCCTCCCGATGATTTTACTTTTTTTGCCATAGGGTGTATTTTTCATTCTCTTCACCAGCAATTCCGCATCCGCCGGATGGACACAAGCGACAAGAACGCCTTCATTTGCCACGTAAAGCGGATCGAAACCTAGGATTTCGCAGGCGCCCTGAACCTCTTCGGAAACAGGGATTTCCTCCTCGTTCAATTCGATGCTGATTTTGGAACTGTGAGCAATTTCATTTAATACGGTCACGAGGCCGCCACGGGTCGCATCCCGCATGGCGTGAATCCGGTCCGATGCTTCGAACATCCTTTCTGTCAAATGATTCAGAGGAGCCACATCCGACTGGATCTGACTTTTGAAACCCAGATTCTGCCGGGAAGTCACGATGGCCATTCCGTGATTCCCCAGCGGGCCATTTACGATAATCCGATCCCCGATCCTCGCCTTGGTCCCTGAAATTTCAACGTGACTCCGAAGGATTCCAATACCGGACGTGTTGATAAAAACACCATCTGCACTGCCGTGTTCGACCACTTTGGTATCCCCGGTGACGATCAGTACATCGGCCTCGTCCGCGGTTTTTCTGATGGATAGTGCAATGCGCTTTAACTGTTGAATGGGAAATCCTTCTTCAATGATAAAACCGATGCTCAAATAGAGCGGCTTCGCTCCAACAACAGAAAGATCGTTCACCGTTCCGCAGACCGCGAGCCGCCCGATATCCCCTCCAGGAAAGAAAATCGGATCGACAACGAATGAATCGGTCGTAAAGGCAAGTTCCGATTCGGACAGTTCGAGCCGGGCACTGTCATCGAGAACATTCAAATAGCGATTCCCAAAAACCGGCAGAAATACCTCTTCGATGAGTTGACGGGCAAGCCTTCCCCCTCCGCCATGAGCCAGCCTCACCTGTTCTGTCTTTGGAATGATTGTCTCCTAATTCTTTTGAAAAGATTGATACTTGTAATAGGCGGCACATGTACCTTCCGTCGAAACCATACAGGCGCCAATAGGAGAGTCCGGGGTACATTCCTTTTCGAAAAGAGAACATTCCGGAGGCCGAATTCTTCCACGGAGCACCTCTCCGCATCGACACGACCGGTGTTCCCGTGTCGGTTCCACCTGCACGGGAATTTGAACCGATGCATCCCACTGTTGATAGCTTTCACGAATTTTAAGCCCGCTCTGGGGAATGGTTCCGATTCCGCGCCATTCGGAATCACATGACTCGAATACTTCCGAAAGTAACCCTTTTGCTTTCCGGTTTCCTTCGTGTTGTACCACCCTCGAATATTCATTCTCCACGGAAGGACTGCCATTCTGCACCTGTTGCACAAGCAGTAAAATGGATTGAAGTACATCGAGCGGTTCGAATCCGGCGATCACACATCCGATCCGATACGTGTTGACGATGGGGTAATAGACATCGGAACCGATGATGGTGCTGACATGTCCGGGACAAAGGTAACCGTCAATACGGACTTCACCCCGGCTCAACGCACTCATAGCGGGCGGCATGGTTTTATGGGCACAAAGTACCTGGTAATTTTCAAAAAACAGACGCTTGGCTTCCAGTATGGAAGCCGCTACGGTGGGCGCTGTCGTTTCGAAGCCAATCCCCAAAAATACAACTTTTTTCGCGGGATGCATCCGGGCCAGTTCCAATGCATCGAGTGTAGAACCGACAACCTGGACATCGCCTCCCCTGGCCCGCTCCGTTTCGAGACTCGATGTCGAACCGGGAACCTTGATCATATCTCCGAAGGTGGCAATGATCACATCCGGACGGCGGGATAGGGCAATCGCCGTATCCACGAACCGGTTCGGTGTCACACAAACCGGACATCCCGGTCCGGAAATTAAAGTAATGTTTTCCGGCAGCATCTCCCGAATTCCGTTCCGCGCGATGGTCATGGTATGGGTACCGCAGACTTCCATAAATGTCATCTTCTGTCGACCAGCCGTCCGGCGAATCTTCTCGGCCAGACGCTGTGCAACATCGGTTTGACGAAATTCATCGATGAATTTCAACCGAGATTCTCCATCTCACGAAATAGGGCCAACGTTTCCAGAGCGTCTTTTTCATCTAGTTTCTGGATGGCAAAACCCGCATGAACAATGAGATAATCTCCCGCTTTCACATCTTCCACAAGCTGCAGTCCCACCTCCCTCCGTACATTTCCAACCTCGACCAGACCCATCTCTCCCTTAATTTTAATCAATTTCATTGGAATTGCGAGACACATGACTATCAACCTTTATTGAATGATATGGAAAACGGCCAGTTCATAAATCACCAAACCGAGATAAAAGAGCACCAATCCTCCAGCAATCTCCTCCAAAGCAAAAAGTCCCCCGAAAACCCGTCTGTCTCCGTTGCCTAGTAAAAACAGAAGCCCGCCGGCAGTCAAAAAATATTTCACGAAGAAAAAGAATTCATGCCCCATCGAAAGAGCGTAACCCATTACTGGATTGGCTTCCCAAGCACCCAAACTCAGAAGAAAAATAGTTGTTGTACCGTCCATCAGGGATAAAAGCAGGACGACAAACATACAGAGAACATACTTCTTCTCAAAAAAAGAAGGATGGGATTTGATCAATTTGAAATGAGGGGCCCGCCGATTTTTTTTCTGTTTTGTTTTTTCGGGCTCAGAAAGAACCATCATCATAAAAAATTCAGTTTGTCAGATATTTAAAAAAGTGCAGATAAACGAACACAAACAATATTTTAACTAATAAATTTTTGTTTAAAATCTCCCGAAAAAGATAGCGAAAACTTCGATATAAATCAAGAAAAATCCTTTGTTTTCTCTTTTGTGCATTATTCATTTTTCAACCATTTGGTATCCTGCAACGACCGCCTGCCCCAATGCGAGACCGCCGTCATTGGCCGGCACCTGGGAATGGGTTAGTACATGAAACTGATATGTTTTCAGAAGATCAGATAAATTCTCCAGAAGAAACCGGTTCTGAAAACATCCTCCGCTTAATGCGACTGTATTGAGTCGAAATCTGTCACGTAACATACAGCAGGCATCGAGAAAAAGATGGAGCAGGCCGACATGAAATCTCAGGCTGATTTGACCGATGGACACTTTGTTGGAAACATCCTCGACGATTTGCTGGATCACTTTGTCCGGGGAGAAAATCAATGTATCCCGATTCTGAATGATTTCGAATTCGTATCTTGATTCCTCTGTGCATTTTTCAGAATGATTATCCATCGCCATTTCCAGTTCCATAGCTGCCTGGCCCTCGAAAGCAACGACATTTCGAAGTCCGGTCAGAGCGGCCACGCCGTCAAAGAGCCGGCCCAGACTCGACGTCATCACTGGATCGAGTTTGTTCTCGATCATCTTGACAATCGTTCGAACAGAATCCCTCCCCACTTCTTTCAAAAAAGGCAGTTTTTTTACATATTGGAAAAAATCTCTATCTTGCGAATGATCTTGCTTTGAAAATTCAGCGTATGTATAACTCAAAGCCATACGCCACGGTTCCCGAATCACTTTTTCGCTACCCGGCATGGGACGATAATCAAAGTGTGCTGCACGTTGAAAAGTTTTAAGATCAGCAATGAGAATTTCTCCGCCCCAGACATGACCGTCCGAACCATATCCTGTGCCATCCAACGCCAATCCGATGACTTTCTCATCACTGCCGTTTTCCGCAAGACAGGAAGCGATGTGCGCATGGTGGTGCTGTACTCCAATACGCTTGATCCCTTTCTCCTCTAAAGCCCACTGCGTGGACAGATAATCGGGGTGCAAATCATGGGCCAGAACAACGGGTTGAATTCGAAGAATTTGCTCGAGATGTGCAACGCATTCTTCAAAAAAAGCGAGCGTTTCCGCATTCTCCAAATCGCCGATATGCTGGCTCATAAAAGCCCGGTCGTCCTGAGTCAGACAGATCGCACTTTTCAGTTCTCCTCCCACTGCCAGAATGGAGGGTATATTTCGTCTTAGAAATATTGGAACTGGGGCTATTCCACGGGAACGCCGAACCGGCCGAGGAAGAGAACGAATCACACGCGTCACCGAATCGTCGCTCCTGATATAAATATCGCGGTTGTGCATGAGGAAAAAATCGGCAATGGTTCCCAATCTCCTGACTGCCTCTTCATTTCCAATCGCAATCGGTTCCTCGGAAAGATTGCCGCTCGTCATGACGAGTGCGGTAAACTTTTCACGTAGAATCAAATAGTGCAGCGGCGTGTAGGGCAGCATCACGCCGAAATAATCATTCTTCGGGGCGACCTCTTTCGAAAGCGGATGGGACGATTTCTTTTTTAACAGAACGATGGGACGGCGAGGGGAAAAGAGCAAATCCCTTTCTTGATCCGTAGTTTCGGCAAATTTTGAAATAGCAGAAAGATTCGGCGCCATCACGGCGAGAGGTTTCTCTTCCCGGTGCTTTCTTGCTCTGAGTATAGAGACTGTCCGATGATTCTCTGCATCACAGGCCAGATGAAATCCGCCCAATCCTTTAATGGCCACAATTTTCCCGGATTGGAGAAGCCGGACAGTTTCGAGAATTGGATCTTCAATCTGCACCTTTTGACCTTTCGAATTGGTCAACCAGACTTCGGGGCCACAGACCGGACAAGCGTTGGGCTGGGCATGAAAACGCCGGTTTTCGGGATCATCATATTCTCTTTGACATTCGGGGCACATTTTAAAGACCGACATGGTCGTATTGGGCCGGTCGTAAGGAATTTCCTGGAGAATCGTGTACCGGGGACCACAGTTCGTGCAGTTGATGAACGGATACTGGTATCTCCGGTCTTCCGGATCGAACAGTTCCCGGAGACAGTCTTCGCAGATTCCAATATCAGGAGAAATCAGAGCAGAGCGTTTCTCTTTTTTCCGACTGGACAGGATCTGAAATTCGAAATCATTTTGGGGAGAAAGATCGGATGATTCCATTTTAGTGATTCTTGAAGCCGGAGGAATTTGCTTCGGCAAGACATCCATAAAACGCTCGATCAGATCGGACCTGCCTTCGACTTCGATTTCAACGCCCCGAACCGTATTGAGAACGAATCCTTTCAAATTGAGACTCACGGCAAGCCGATACACAAAGGGGCGGAATCCCACTCCCTGTACAATGCCTTGAATTTTGATTTTTTTTCTAACGATCTGAGACATAGTACTCAATCATAAAATAGTATAATTATACGCTTTCTATGTGTAAAATCTCCCGAAATGGATAGGAAATTGTTTGAATAAGTAAGAATTAAGGGTATCAAATTTCAAAGAGAATTTTTCCAAACCTTTGACATACCGATCACACCAGTACGGAATGAAGTTTTGACACAAAGAGGTTTTGCTCTGGAAACTTTGGGAGTGAGTGATCAATATGCATAAACCCGTATTAAAATTTTAAAAATTTTTATACTATCATTTCATTACGAGATGATCAAACACTTCCTGCCAGGGATCTTTACCCAATATCCATGCATAAAAAAACACCCCTAACCAACCATGATAGAGCCCAAGGGGCAGAAGGTTTTTTATTCGAATATAATGTACTATGAAAATAATTCCAATAAAGAATGAACCCAACATCAGCAACCACTCTGGGTAATGAACTGTAGTAAAAGCCAAAATGCCAATGAGAATCGGAATCACCCGTTTTTCTGATTTACATATCTCTATTAAATTGTTCACGATCAACACTTGAATTAAAAATTGCTGAACAAGTCCCCATAAAGGATAGAGAGCAAGAGCATACAGCATATGGCGGGTGATTGTGAGAGATCCACGATAATAGGCATAGATGAGCATTCCCGTCATCGTACCCAGAAAAAAGACTGACGGTATCCGAAAGGCAATGCTCAGGTTATCAATCCGAAACCCCCATTGAAAAAGAATCCGGCGCTCACGAACAATTCTGATGACAATATACGAAAGCCAGAAAATACCTGCAATGAATACAAACAACCCTAAATAACCGATACCATGAAGAATCCAGTGTAAAATGCCCGTTAATACTACAGCACTGATTTCAAGATAACCACATCGATGTCTCAGATAGTTTTCTTCAATTCTTGGGGGCATGAGATCGATAATTTGCTATCTATTCTGGGAAAAAGGAAAAAGTATTTGTAGATGAATATTTCTTCATTTCAAACAATACTTGTGAATTTCTTTTTCTGCAGCCTGATAACCAAGTTCTCTGGCCCGGTAAAAATCAGTACAAGCTTCTGATTCTAATTTTAATTGAATCTTGATGTTCCCCCGATGATAATAATCTACGGCAGAGTTCGGATTCAGCACAATAGCCTGGTCAAAATCGGCAAGAGCGCTCTGAAAATCATTGAGTGCCTTTTTGCATAGTCCCCGATAGGTAAATAACGTACTCTGATTGGAGCGAAGTGCAATGGCTTGATCATACGCCCGGACCGCTTCCTTATAGGATCGCAACTGATAATAGCAATTGCCGAGTTTCTCAAAAGCGTCAAAATAATCCGGTTGCAGTTCGATTGCTTTCGAAAAATCTGTGACGGCTTCCCTGAAATTTTTCAGCAGTGCTTTACATACACCCCGTTCATAATAGACCTGATAGGATTGGGGTCTCAATGTTATAGATCGATCGAAATCCTGGATCGCACCTCGGAAATTATCCAGTTTGGCCTTGACCAGCCCCCGTGCAAAATAGGAATAGGCATTTTCGGAATCCTCTTGTATCGCTTTATCATAGAATCGAAGCGCATCGGGATACTGCTTCAATTTATAGTAGGCCGTGCCCATGTTCACGTAAACACCCCGGCAATTCGGATCCAGATTCAAGGCATAACGATAAACCTGAAGTGCATTTCTGTATCTATCAAGATAGAATTCGGCATGTCCCTTGAAAACATACCCTTCCACAAAACTCGAATCGAGCTGAATAGCCTGATCAAAAGCTCGAATCGCCTCCAGATATTTTTTTTCACCCATTTTGTGTCTGCCAATGGTCATATAGTAATGGCATTGATTTGAGAACTGATCCACAATAGCCGTCCAACCGGATGGATCAATATTGACGAATTCTGGAATATTGATCGTGCGGTCATCGAAGCTCAAATGCTCGATCCAGATAGGCGGCGAATCCTGACCGGCTTCATCAATATGGGTCAGTAGAAGATCAGTATAGGCTCTGCGGAATTTGGATGCAAAGACCAGCCATTTTCCGTTCGGTGACCAGGAATGCCAGGAATTCATATTGGATCGATTGCAGTTCATTTCACGAGGAATGCCGCCGTTCACCGGCATGATAAAAAGTTTGGCATCCGGTTGAAGCAGCATAAAATTTTTCGCCTGTGTAAAGACGAGCCACTTCCCGTCCGGAGAAATTTTGGGAAAGTAGTTGCTCATTCCATTCCGGGAAGCGCCGCGAACCGGTTCCGGCTTCCCTCCTTTTCCATTGTTGAACGGAATCCGGCAAATATCGTACTGAAATCCCCGTTTCCCCTCGATAAATTCTGCAGCCATAGATGTGGGAAGTACGACCGCATCGGTGGCTGCGATCTCCGGATTCATGTAAACCGGCGCTCTGGCAAAATAGAGGGTTTGGCCATCCGGGCTCCACACCGGATTACTCTGTACGTATTTCGGATCATCCGCTCCGGACAGGGCTGTGTACCGTTTTTCTTTTCGATCATAGATAGCAATGATCCCTTTGATCGGAAAAAACAGTTGAGAATAGTACAGATCGTTCTTGGCCACGAAAACAGACCGGTCTTTCACCGTGCTGGCCACGTAACGTCCGTCCGGAGAAATTTGTGAAAGCAGTCCGTACGTTTTTTCACCATCTTCTCTTCTGTAATCACTCCAGGAAATCACTTTTTCGGGTGTGAGAATCGTTTTTTCACTGATTTTGGAAATAACGTAAGACCCCTTGTCATTGGCATAATCGACATCCATGGCCAGCGTACTTCCATCACGGGGGAAAGAATGACAATTTCCGCAGAAAGGCAGATTTTGAAGCAATACCGGCGACGGCTTTGTGGAAGCGATATCTCCGAGATGCCATCGAATCTTCTCAAGATGTTTCAGCGCATACTCAAACGGCAGGGGAACCGCCCGGTAAAAAATGGGCGCGCCCACAGAATCTTGAGAGATACGAATGTGAATCTGATCGCCGGACAGAATGTGACGACCTCTGTATCCGAGTATGGCAACCAGAAGATTCCGTTCTGATCCTTCGTGTTTGATTTTTTCCCATCGGAGCGAATCTGGGCTCCACTGGTTTCTATCTGTATTAAAAACAAACAGATTTTTCAGACTGTCGGAACAAATAAAGACACACCAGTGTTTCGCATCCCCTGTGGAATCCTCCCAGAAAAAGGTTGGCGCCGCAATATCCGGTGGAAACAGGGAACCTTCCCATGGATAGGTAATGGCCAGCTTGCCCGGCATCCTTTCGATCTTCTGCCATTGGGAAAAAATGGCTTTCTCAACTGCTTTTTGTGAAAAAACGAATTGCCAGACAAGAACAGCACATAAAATCACAACAACGCCGATAATTATCCATCTTGAAAGAGCGGATCGATTTAAATTCATTTTCATTGTCATTTCCAATACTCATGTAACCATTAAATAATACTAAAAATATTGATCAAATGGAAGAAAATTTTTGAACTGCATATCTGCCGTACCGATTATCAACTTGTAAAAAAGAAATTAATTTTGTATGTTTTCTGAGATTCAGGTTTCAATCCAAACCCGATATGTCAGATCTATTTCAAATCGATCATGTTTCGGTCATCCGGCAAAACAGAGCCATCTTGAACCGGGTTTCCGCCTGCATTGAAGAAGGCGGTTCGTACGCCATCGTGGGCCCGAGCGGTTCGGGAAAAACCACACTGCTCCGACTTTTCAATCTCATGAACATTCCGGATCAGGGGAAGGTTTTGTTCCGCGGAACCAGCGCGTTTGAATTCCCGATTACGGAATACCGGCGGACAATCCCCATCGTATTTCAGGAACCAGTTCTTTTCGAAGGATCGGTCGAAGACAACCTGCTTGCCCCCTTTCGAATGAAAAAGTGGATGCAGGACAGTCCTCCGAAATCGCGCATAAGACAGGTTCTGAAGATTTGTCAGCTCTCTTCACAGGACTTAAAGCAGAACAACCAGACCCTGTCCGGCGGGGAAAAACAGCGCGTAGCCATTGCGAGGGCATTGCTTCTCGGTCCTGAAATCCTGCTCTTGGACGAACCCACCTCGGCTCTGGATCTGCAGACTGCAAATCGCCTGATCGACAACATTCTCAAATATTATACCCGATTGACCCTCATCATGGTTTCCCACGCCACGCAGTTGATCGAAAAGATGGCACAAAAAATCGTTCTCATCAACGGCCGGATCGAACGGTGCTGCGAATCTCTGAGCAGTTCGCAAATTCGAAATCTCATTAAGGATAAAACATGACCGGCGCAATCGACATTCCGATCTGGAGACTCGGCATTGCCTATTTGTATTTCTTTCTGGTCTTCTTTTTGAGCTGGTGGAAAAAACTCGAACTGGGTAGGGATCTTTTCTATTCGATCTTCCGAATGACGTTTCAACTCATTCTCATGGGATTTCTCCTGACCTATATTTTCCGGATCAAACTCTGGTACCTCATCACATTGATCTTTATCGTGATGATTTTTTTTGCCACGCAGACCATCATCAAAAGATCGGGCATTGCGTACAAAGGCATATACCGTCTGCTGTTTGTTTCAATCCTCTTTGGTGGCGGTACCGTACTGTTCTTTTTTATTCTGGCTGTGGTGGGAAGCCAGCCCTGGTACGAACCTCGTTATTTCATTCCTCTGGCGGGCATGATTATTGGCAATTCGATGAACGGAAGCGCCCTGGCCCTGGAGCGGTTTTACGACGACGTCAAGACGAGAAGAAAAGAAATCGAAACCTGGATTTCCTTTGGCGCCACAGCCGAGGAAGCGGCGAAAGATCCGTTCCGAAAAGCATACCGCTCCTCGCTTCTGCCCACCTTGACCAATATGACCGGAATGGGCATCGTCTTTTTGCCCGGCATGATGACGGGTCAAATATTGGGCGGCTCCTCCCCCATAACCGCAATCAAATACCAGATTGCCATCATGGCGGCGATTCTCGGCAGCGTGGCTCTGACCGGGTATATCATCTTGACGCTCGAATACCGTTCCTTCTTCAACAAATACCATCTTCCCGATGAAGAAATTTTCGAACGCAGCGCATAATAACTGATTTGAATTCTTTGAATGAAAGGACCTATTTTGACAACTCTTGATAAACTTTGGAAGCCCGGACAGCGGTTTCTTGGCGTGCGCCACCCCATCATGTGCGGTGCCATGACATGGATCTCGGAGAGCAAACTGGTTTCCGAGGTGTCCAATCAGGGCGCCTTCGGCTGTCTGGCCGCGGGGAACATGGAACCCGAACTGCTTAAAAAGGAGATCCAAAAAACAAAGGCCCTGACCGACAAACCCTTCGGAGTCAATCTGATCACCATTGCGCCGAATTACGAGGCACATCTCAAACTATCAGTCAAACAGAATGTGCCTTTTATCATTTTCGGTGGCGGCATTCCGAAAGCGTCGGAGATCGAACAGGTCAAGGAAAGCGGAACCAAAGTGCTTTGCTTCGCTTCCACGGAATCGATTGCAAAACGGCTGATCAACAACGGCACGGACGGACTTTTACTGGAAGGAAGCGAAGCCGGAGGGCACATCGGATACGTTTCTCTCGTCATTTTGCTCCAGCAGGTTCTTTTAAATGTGGAATCCGTCCCAATCTTTGTAGCCGGAGGTCTCGGCAACGGCCGCTTGATTCCCTATCTTCTTCTGATGGGCGCTTCCGGCGTTCAACTGGGAACCCGCTTCGTTTTGGCCGAAGAATGTCAGGTTCATCCAAAATTCAAGGAAGCATTTATCAAGGCACGGGCACGGGACGCGATTGCCACACCGCAAATCGGATCGGAACTTCACGTCGTGGCTGTTCGGGCGCTGAAAAACAAGGGCATGGAAGATTTTGCCAATCTTCAAATGGAGCTGATCCAGCGGAGGCGGCTGGACAAAATTTCCCAAGAACAAGCCCAGTTCGAAGTAGAAAAATACTGGGTCGGCGCCTTGAGAAGAGCGGTCCAGGAAGGTGATGTCATGAGGGGCTCGCTTATGGCCGGACAGAGTGTGGGTCTGGTGAACCGAATACAACCTTTAAAAGAAATCCTCGACGAACTGATCCATGAAGCGGAAGAAGAACTGGAGAAAATTCAAAAACGGCTGAATCAATAGTGAAACAATTTTTTATAAAAAGGGAGAACAGATCATGATAGCAAATGCAATCCATTCAGTTCCGTTGATTTTCATACTACTCATTTCTGCCTGCTTTGCGCAGAACGATATTTCGGCCAAGCTGACACCCGAAGCCATTGATGCCCGCATTTCGGAGATTCGCATGGGAGACATCATCATCAAAACAAAATCAGGAGCACAAGTGAAAGTCGAGCAGATGCGTCACGAATTTCTGTTCGGCACGGCGGTAGCGAATTCCGTTGCGGAAAATCACGAGAATGCCATGTCCCCCGAAGACAGGAAAATGTATCTGAAAATTCTTGAGGAGAACTTCAACTACGCCGTGCACGAAAATGCACTGAAATGGTATGATTGTGAAGTCAAGAAGGATTCCGTGGATTATGCCCTGGCCGACCGGATATGGGAACTCTGTCACGAACGCAACATCCCCATGCGCGGGCACTGCATTTTCTGGGCGAAGGACAAGTACATCATGCCCTGGCTGAAGAAATTAAATACCGACGAACTTCGGGGAAAAGTGATTCAACGCGCAATGGATGTGACCCGGTATTTCAAAGGCCGGATCTCGGAGTTCGATCTGAACAATGAAATGATCAACGGTGATTTTTTCCGCCGCCGTCTGGGCTACGGAATTGTCAACGAAATGGCATTCGCGGCCAAAGCTGGCAATCCGGAGATTACATTGTTTGTCAATGATTACGGCGTTCTCGTCGAACGCAATTTCAATGCTGACTCCTATATCACCCAGATTGAGAACCTGCTTGCCAGCGGTGTCCCGATCGGCGGTATTGGTTGTCAGGCCCACACCATCACATCGGACGAGGCCAACTCCACCGGCCTGGCTGCCACGATACCCGAGCGTTTCCAGGCAACACTGGACAAACTGGCGAAATTCAATCTGCCGATCAAAATCACAGAATGCCTTTTTACCGCGGATAAAGAAAAAGACATCGCCAATGAGCTCCGAAAATATTTTTCGATCTGTTTCGCACATCCCAGTGTCGAGGCCATCGTAATGTGGGGATTCTGGGAAGGCGACCACTGGCAGCCGCACACGGCCATGTGGAAAAAAGACTGGACTCCTACTCCCCAGGCTTTGGCCTACCGCGACCTGGTGTTCAACAAATGGTGGACAAAAACATCCGGAAAAGCAGACAAGGAAGGCACATTCAAAACCCGCGCGTTTTACGGAGATTACAAAATTACATCAAACGGTGTAACAAAAAAAGTGACTCTCAGCAAGAAAGATAAATCCATTCAGGTCACTTTCGAACAGTAGAATATGGGGTGTATCAAAAGTCTATTTTATGTCGTTGCGAGGAGCGGAGCGACGTGGCAATCTCATAGTTTATGCTCAAAATTTATGGGATTGCTTCGCAAAAAGATGCTCGCAAAGACATTTTGGGGACTTATGATACAGCCCCTTACTCCGGATATCGTAATTACTCATAACGAAGCGCTTCCACCGGATCCGCCGTCGCCGCCTGAATTGCCAGCCAACTTACCGTCAACAGCGCAATCACCAATGCCAGCAAAGCGGATAACAGAAAGGGCCAGACCGTCAGATCGATTCGGTACGCAAAATTTTCCAGCCATTTGTGCATGGCATACCAGGCTACGGGCCATGCAGCAAGATTGGCCAACAATACCCATTTGGCAATATCTTTTGTCAGAACGACTAATATGCCGGGAACTGAAGCGCCCAACACTTTGCGTATACCCACTTCCTTTGTTTTTTGCTGGTTCATAAAGGATGTCAAACCAAACAATCCCAGACAGGAAATAAAAATGGCGAGAGCCGTGCTGATGGCGAACATCAGTCGGATCACTTTCTGAAGCTGCTCATGTTGAAAGGAAAAGTCGCTGTAAAACTCATAGCGCAATGGACGTTTGGGGCTGAATTTCTGGCAGATCGCTTGAATATCCTGCACGGTTGCCGCAATGGTGGCAGCATCCACAATTTGGGGATCAATTCTAATAAACAGATAATCATTCACATCCGGGTTCAATCGAAATGCCAAAGGTTCGGGGGGCTGGCTGAGCAATTGATTGTGATGAAAATCTTTGATGATGCCAATGAGTGTATAATCCTGGCCGTCAAAATAAAAAGGTTTTCCAAGAGGAGATTCCAGACCCACTTTTCTGATGGCTGCTTCGTTCACGACGATGGAGGACTGGGCATCATTGGGGAAATCGAGAGAATAGTACCGGCCCTCTGCCAATTTGATATCGAATGTTTCGAGATAATCATAACTGGTAAACGTGGTACAAATCCGTCGCGGCACCTCATCACGCACACCCCACTGAAAATAGGAACCGGAAAGGATAGCAGTCGGCAGGTTGGAACCGGCTGAAACCCGGACGATATGCGGAAGTCGAAGCAATTCGGTTTTTACCACATGAACCCGTTCTCGTATCTTTCCTTCAAGCGGGACATAAAGCACATTCTGCTTGTTGACCCCCAGGTTAAAATTCTGAAGAAAAGTCGTCTGCCGGTTAATAATAAGCGTGCACAAAATAAAAGCGATGGACAGTGCAAACTGAAAAACGATGAGAACTTTGCGCAGCGACGCTTTCCCCCGCTGTTGAATTTCTTTTCTCATCATGGCAACAGGCTGGAGTCTGGCCATAAAGATCGCCGGATACAGGCCTGCCAAAACGCCTGTAATCAGAACAAGCGCACATAAACCGAAAAGAAAGACAGGACTGAAAAAGTGGATAAACGTCATCCGACTCATCATTCGATTGAAAACAGGTAAAAATTCCTGCGCCATCACAAGACCGATCACAGCCGCAATCAAGGCAAGAAGCAAGCTTTCCCCCATGAATTGAATTGTAATGAGCCTCCGTGTGGCGCCTGTGACTTTGCGAATGCCTACCTCTCTGGCGCGAACCATGTGCCGCGCTGTGGACAAATTGACAAAATTGATGCAGGCCAGCGCCAGAATCATCAGGGCAATCAGGCTCATGATGATCAGTCGCGCCC
>CAZIAH010000015.1:0-51400 GCA_964537715.1 uncultured bacterium
TCGGAAGCACATCATTATCCCTTTTCATTCACCACAGAGGCCTCTATCAATCTGGCAGATGACGAGGAACTCGTGAGGCAATTGGTAAAAGCTGGCCTGCAATATGTATTCGTAGGTATTGAAACACCCAACGAAGCGAGTTTGACCGAATGCTCCAAAAATCAAAATCTGAAGCGGAATCTGGTGGCCTCTGTCAAGCATCTCCACAATCAGGGATTGATCGTACACGGCGGTTTCATTGTGGGATTTGACAACGATCCGCATACTATTTTTGAAGATCAAATTCAGTTCATTCAGAAAAGCGGTATCGTCACAGCGATGGTCGGTCTCCTGACCGCGCTCTCAGGAACCCATCTCTTCAAGCGGCTGAAATCCGAGAACCGCCTTCTGAACCTGTCCAGCGGCAACAACATGGACGGTTCGATGAATTTTATTCCCAGAATGAACTATAAGAAACTCATCAGCGGTTATAAGTCCGTGCTTCAATCCATTTATTCACCGAAAGATTATTATGAACGGATTAAAACCTTCCTGCGCGAATACCGTCTGCCATCCAGGCCAACGCTCAGAATTACATGGAACGACATTGGCGCCTTTTTTCGATCGTTATGGGTGCTGGGAATTCTCAAAAAAGGAAGACGTGGATTCTGGAATCTGCTCTTCTTTACACTCAAGGAATGCCCTGAAAAATTCGCACTGGCCGTGACCATGGCCATCTATGGATTTCACTTTCGGCGCATTGTAGAAACGGTTTAATGGTTCTTAGAATAAAATCTGAAAGTAGACCGGTCCGATGTGATAAATCGAAGTGATTCAGTTGCAGTCCGACTCCAAGTTGGACGATAACAATCTTTTCTAAAAATGATGGACACTAATGTGCCCACCTAATCTGCTACTATATCCAGACATCAAAAGGAGCGGTCTTGTCTCCGCCGGTATCACCGGTATTGACTGTTCCGGCAGTTTCAACGATCATGGCGCGGCATTCATTCTCTGCAGAAGTCTTATGTTGGACGCCTTTCGGAATCACAATCATCTCCCCTTTTTTAATAATCACATCGTCATCCCGAAAGTGTACCATCATTTTTCCTTTCAGTACAATAAAAACCTCATCGGTTTCTTTGTGCTCATGCCACACAAATTTACCCTGAAACTTGACGAGTTTGAATTGATAGTCGTTCATCTGGGCAATGATTTTCGGTGACCAATGCTCAGAGAACTTTGAAAACTTTTCATTGATGTTGATTACGGTTTTAATAATTACCTCTTTTCTATATTGATTAAACTTTCAGTTGTAGTCTAACTCCAAGTTGGACTGCAACTATTTTCCCCTTAAAATGGTGGCACAAATGTACCCACCCTGTTACTAATTGCTAAAAATCTCTGTCATCAAATCCATCAATATATGCCTGCAAAACTACTTTGTTTGATTGTGTCAACCATTTAGGTTTTCTATCAAGTAGCTTAATACATGTTGATTTAAGTTTTTCAATATCAGTAAATCTCTCAATATTTCGAGGGTTAATCTTGAATTTATGTTTCATAAAGTGATCACCTCGCCCAATAACTTGGCTTGAAGTGATTCCGCCACATCCTGAAAGGAATTTAGATATTTTCTTTTCATCATTAAGTATTAACTCAACCCATTCTTTAACCTCCTCTGTAGAAGTCCATCGTTCCCAATCACAAAGAATAGAAAAAAGTTGTCGCGATTGCAAAAATACCAAACTATCTTTTCTTGAACGAATCAACTTCAAAATTTTTTCTTTTAATTCATCTGCATCTTCTTTACTAAGAATTCTCTCTGATTCAGGAGTTCTTTCATCGTTATCATCTAAAGGATACCATTCTCTCCAAAAATATGTTATTGTACCAATTGGAATAGTAATGGCCTGCTTTGATACCTCCAAAGCACTAATCAATATTTTTCCCCTCTTAGATTGATCAAATTTCAATAATAGTCTATCTATGGTACCATAAATGACCATATCAATCGATAAAAAATCTCCACCACGTGGTCGAATGGGTATTTTCTCTCCGGATTCAAATAGAGCAACAAATAAATTCACTATTTTTTTCTCATTTATATCATCCTCTAGCAGGTAGTCGATTTTTGGCAATAAATTTGAAATTCGGTTATCCATGATATAATCGACAAAAATTGAGGATAATTCTTTCTTATTGATAATCTTTTCAAAAACTTGTTTTGCCTCTTTCTGTAAAACTTCACCATCGGGTAAAGAAATTGAAAAATAATAATCAAAATATCTTGAAATACACATTCTGTTAAATTTATCGCCATCTCCACTATAGGCATGACTCCAAGGTACATCTGGATAGACACTACCCAGTTCGGGAAATATTAAAACAAGTAAATGTTTTATTTTATCAACACCGGAATCGGGTATTTGATTTTCTAAATTCTGCACCCACTGTTCTTTTTTTTCTTCAAACAATGATCTGTTATTCGACTTTGGAATATCGGAAAGAAGATAATATCTGTTCTCAAAAATTTCTTTATATAAATGAGGAGCAAAAATATGAATCGTCTGCATGACAATGATATCAATAGTATTAATTTCGTCTCTCAATAATGGAAACACAAAATTGATTGAATTTAAAAGTCGTTTAACATCCCTCACATTACGCAATAGCTCAGGCAGTGAACCAAATCTAACTTGATTCCATCTGTCTTGTTCTGTTTCATCGTCAGGTATTGTTTTGATTATTTTAGCAAGCCCTTCCGACAAGATATTCATGAGTTGGCTTGGTTTGGGATTTGGGACTTCAAATCCTAATTGGACAATTTTTTCTAAATATCCAGATTCGTTACCAGTTTGAAATGATTCCAAAGCCTTTTGAACCAATTCTTGCTCAAATGCTAAAAAATAAATTGTATTGGGAAAGTTAGCAACTGCCTTAATTAATTGAAATAATTGCCGGATTTCTTGATCAGTGAGTCTATCAACATCGTCTACAACAATAATAATAAGTGACTTTAAATTTAATAATTCCTTACATATTTTGTCTTTTTGTAAATCAAGATCTTCGTCTAATCTTTTTTGAATAAATTTAGCAGCATTTCTTGATTTTGAAATTACTGATTTAAGTGGTTTAGTGATTTTATTTATCTTTGGAATATATGTCGTAATATTAATTATTTTTTCTAATTTTTCCAGATGTTGCGAAGCTTTTTGTGCAAATTGAGAGACATCTGGATTACCTAATGCGTATCTGAGGGTTTGAATAAAATTTAAAATTAATTCTTCTTGCCCTGAAAATATCCACGGTCGGAAATGAATGATAATTGGTCTATCTTCTGCTTTTCTATTATTTGTTTTTCGCTTGATTTCTTGTAAGCACATATTGATTATTGAGGTTTTCCCAGAACCCCAAGGACCATATAAAGCGATACATAAACTTTCTTGATTTTTCCATTTTAATATACTTCTTGCGATATATTTTGAATACTCTGCTCTACTCAATTTATCTTCTGATTCTAAGGTAATTGCCTGATCTCCAAATATATTCAGCATATAAACCTCTCAATATTTACTTATGTGATACATAATAAACCTTATAAGTAAGGGTTTTTCTTGGCATTAATAATTCAAAATCAATTCAAATAAGAATTAACAAAAAAACAATACAAAATCAAGCAATTTTTGTCCATTCAATTGTCGATTAATGCTTCCGTCTTTAAATCAAACTTTCATAGTAAGAACATTTTCCTGTATTAATAATTTCCTGAATGATCTTGACTGTAACTGGACCAACCCCCTTTATGTTTAATAGTTCTTTCTCAGATAAATTTTCTAATGGTTCGTTAATTTTAGATAGCATATAGGCAGAATATCCATAGGGGCTTTTTTGATTTTTAAGCTTCAGAAGATAATCGAGATGTTCCAAAATAACGATGATCAAATCTTGTTTACTAATCAAATTTTGATAAATTCTGGGTGGAATACGTTTAGGAATCTTATATCTGCTCGCTATTTGATTGAAGATTTTGTGGGTGAATTTAGAATATTCAAAACTGGTTTCCCCCCACTGACTGTTTTTTGAATAAATTGTTTCGTATTGAGGAATTAAGTCAGGAAAATTAGTTTGCAGAACTTTCATGAAATAATCTTTTTGCAATCCATCCTTCAATGTCATACCACCGAATATCACAAAATCGATACCAGCTTCCCGGCCTTTTTTGAGAGACTGTTCAATCATTTCAGGGGTATCCGTAATCAATGGAATAACCGGTATCAAAAACATTCCGCAAGACATCCCCGCCTTTTTGATTCTTTTGATGGTTTCCAATCTTACACTCGGACATGGAACACCAGGCTCGAAAATCCGGCTAAGTTGATCACTAACCGAAGAGAAACTAAAAGAAATTAAGGCTTTGCTTTGCTGATTAATTTTTTGTAAAAGGTCCAAATCTCGTTCCACAAGAGTTGATTTGGTCAGAATCTGAACCGGATATTTGTATTTATAAATTAATTCCAGAGTTTGGCGAGCCAATTTGTACTTTTCTTCAAGAGGTTGGTATGCGTCACAGACACCACCACAGAGGCTTATGAAGCCTTTTGGCATGGGTTTGCGTTTTCGATTTGGATCAAGTTCCCTGTCAAGTAACTCAACAGCGTTTACCTTCACAGTAACATCTCTTCCAAATTCACCATCCACCTGATACTTCTCAGTTCGACCATCGCAATAGACACAATTGTGAGCACAACCACGATAAAGATTGATTCCATAATGCGTCAAAAACCAGGAATCAATCTTCTTATGACGGCGCAGAATAGATTTGGCTTTGTTTTCTTTGATCATGTTTTAAATACAATCTTTTCAACCAATTTAAATGAGAGTCAACAAAAAAACAACACAAAATCAAGTAATTTTTATCTATACAATTGTGGCCCAATTCCAACTTGGACTGCAACTATCTTAAAAAAATGTTTTAATCCTTAAAAAATCATATTATATTTGTAACATTGATGTAATATCCGTTTTTCATTTTAATTTCGTGCTATATAATGAAGATGATAAAATGAATGCGCAGATTGTCATCGTCGAAGACGATCCGGATATTTGCGAAATCCTTCAATACAATCTGGAACAGGAAGGATGCGAGGTCATCGTCTTTCATGACGGAAGCCAGGGACTCAATCACATCCGCAAAAATCCGCCGTCTCTGATTCTCCTCGATCTCATGCTCCCCGGCATGAACGGTCTTGAAATTTCGCGTTCTCTGCGCAGGGATGAGCGTACCGCCAACGTCCCGCTGATCATGATCACGGCCCGATCCGAGGAAATGGACATTTTACAGGGATTGGAGCAGGGCGCGGACGATTATATCACCAAACCGTTTCGTCCGAGAGAGGTGATCGCAAGGATCAAGGCACTTCTGAGACGCCATCGCAGGGACGAAGACGAAAGAATTCAAATCGAGAATATGACCATCAACTTTTCGACCCATCAGGTTACAATCGGCAATACCCTACTGGAATTGACTCCGAAAGAATTTCTCCTGCTCAAAGTGCTGATCAAGGCCAGAGGACGCGTGCTGTCGCGAGATCAACTGCTCGACCAGGTGTGGGGATTCGACTACTACGGCGACCCTCGCACCGTGGATGTCCACATCAGACGGCTGCGTCAGAAACTGGATCAAAAAGCGGACCTCATCGAAACTGTCAAGGGATTCGGATACCGCATCAAACTGGATCAATAATGTTTAAGAAATATACATGGAATGTCATTTTTGTGGTACTGGGCGTATCGATCATCGGTTTTCTTCTGTTCGATCTCATCCTGTTCCGCAACATCAGGAATTACCTGTTCGAACAGACCTTTCAGGAAATGGAGATGAAAACCCGTCTGGCCGTTACGTTTCTCGAAAACAAAAACCTGAAACTTTCATCCAGCAACGATGCCGAACTCTACGATCTCACTTATCGGCTGCGTAGCATCGTCAATTCACGGGTCACGATCATTGACAGTTCGGGACGGGTTCTCACCGACTCGGATGTATCCAGAGACAGCGTGCGGTTCATGGACAACCATCTCTATCGTCCGGAAGTCCAGCAAGCGATCCAGAGGGGCTGGGGACAGAGCTACCGAAGAAGCGACACGGTCAAACGAAGACTCTTTTACACCGCCTTTCCGATCCGGAATCAAAACCAGAACATGGGCTTTCTCCGGATGGCTTACTATTCCCGGAATTTTGAAGAATCGACGGGCAGTATCGTTTCTCTGATCATTTCGGCCAATTTCATCGGGTTGATCATCATATTTTTGTTCGCCGTGCTTTCCGGAAGAGTGATTACTTTCCCGATTCTGAAACTGGTGGATACGGCCCAAAAGATATCGGACGGCGATCTGGAAAAAACCTTTACGGTCAGAAGAAAAGATGAAATCGGCACACTTGCGATGATTTTAAACGAGCTGACCCTTCAGTTAAAAAACCAGATCCGGCAGAGTTCCGATGAACAGAAAAAACTGGAACAGATTCTCACCCACCTGGATGTGGGAATTATTCTCATCGATCAGAACAAAGAAATGCTTCACGCCAATCCCGAACTGTTCCATATTTTAGGGATCGATTCGATTGAATTCAAAAACGTGAGCATGATCGAGATCGTCCGTTCAGAACCACTCATACACGCCATCGACGAAGTGCTTCAAAAGAACAAGAAGAAATCGGGAGAATTCATCTATTATACAACCTCCGAAAAAAAATATTTGAGATATGTCATCACCTCGCATGAATTGACCGGAGCAAAAATTAGCGGCGCGCTGATCCAGCTTCAGGATATCACCGAACTGAAAAGACTGGAAGCCATACGCCGGGATTTCGTGGCCAACGCCTCTCACGAATTGAAAACCCCGCTTACTTCTATTATCGGATATGTAGAAACCTTGTTGCACAGCGCTGCGGAGGATCCAGAATCACGGATCAAATTCATCCGAAAAATCAGGGAACAGTCGCAGCGGCTCGAATTTCTCATTGCGGATTTATTGAAGCTCTCCGAACTGGAGCGCGAGCTGCCAGTGGAATTTCATTCGATCAAGCTCTTTCCCATACTTCGGGAGACCATGAACGAACATAAAGAGAAAGCCGAGCAGAAAGCAATCGATATTTCTCTGAAATCTTCCAAAACAGTCAAAGTCGAAGCAGATGAAGAAAGCATGCGCACTGTATTGAACAATCTGATCGACAATGCGATCAAATACACACCGCAAAACGGCAGGATCGAAATCAAAGCGATCGAATCGGAAAATCATCACGTGCGGATAGAAGTTATCGATACCGGGATCGGAATCAACCCCAAATACCACGAGCGGATTTTTCAGCGGTTCTATCAAATTGACAAAGCTCGTTCGCAATCGATGGGCGGTACAGGACTCGGACTGGCCATTGTCAAGCATATCATTGAAAAACACGGCAGTCAAATTCATATCGACAGCACACCTGGAAAAGGCAGTTCGTTCTGGTTCGAATTGAATCGAGCATAGCCTCCGCTTCTTTCAAGTTTTCAATCCAAACCGATTCTCTAAGATAATGATTCAGTCATATCCCTATCTTCGATTTACGAATAATCAACAGCCAATCATGATTTACGAAGGAAAAGTGTTCTTAAAGAGACTTCGAAAATGGTAAATCGTTATTCGTTATTGGTTATTCAAAGCACTATTTGTGATTTACGAATAATGAATATCCAATAATGATTTACGAAGTAAAACTTATTTGATTTATACTTCGAAAATCGTAATTCATTATTGAGTATCCATCTTTTTGTTTTTCTTAGCTGTTTCTATGCTCCTATAAAAAATAGAAATAAGTTCATCATTTTCCGCAATAAGAATATTTAATTCATCATTGTTACGGTATATTTTGGATTGTAATATAATTATTAAACAAATCTGAGATTCTCTTAATTCTTTAAGTATAATTTTCAATTTATGGACAAAGTCTTTACGCGATTCTGCACTTTGTGCTTCACCATAATTTAAAGCAGGCGAAGTTCCTGACCTTACCAATTGATCTGCCAAGTGATTTCCCGCACGAGTATTGGGTAATTTTTCAGTTAATTGTATTATATGAACATCAAAAGCGATCAATCGATTTTCAAGATCAATTTTCATTTAGCACCATTCGTAAATCGGACATCATTATTCATTATTGATTATTTCCAATCCAATCATTCCCTATTGATTTGCAAACCATCTACCGTAAATGTCATCAAAATTTCATTGTTTTGTCATCGTTTTGTAACATATAAATTTGACATTATCAATGTCGTTCTTTGAAAACAACATATCAACAATCATTTAACCTGGGGAGGAAAATGATGCTTAAAAAGTGTATTTTTGCGGCAGTAGGAATTGTACTGTTCTTTTGTGCCAATGTCAAGGGACAGACAACCACGGTAATTAAGGGATTGGTATTCGCTGATTACTATTACAATTTCGGCAACCATTCGGATGCTGAAAAAAACCGCAATGCTTTCTCGATCAGACGGGTTTACCTGACCATCGAAAGCACCATCACTCCGGACATCAAAATGCGTTTCCGTCTGGAATCGGCTCACGGAGATTACGGTTCGACTTCCAAAATCAATCCATTCGTCAAGCATGCTTATCTCGAATGGAGTCAACTCATTCCAAACCACAAACTCTATCTCGGAATCGCAGAAACCAATGCGTTCAAAAATTCGGAAACGTACTGGGGGTATCGATCCGTCGAAAAAACCATTATGGATTTGAACAAGATCAGCCCATCTGCGGATATGGGAATCGCACTGAAAGGCGATCTGTTTGGCAAGGTCGTGCATCACTGGTTGACGCTTTTCAATGGTACCGGCTACGGCTCGTCCGAAGTGGACCGTTACAAGAAAATCGGTTATGCCCTGTGGCTAACGCCTGTCAAGGGACTGATCATCGAGGGATATGCGGATTACGAAAATCAGAATCCGAATGACCTTCAAACCGCATCCATACTCAAGGATGCAAAGGATTTCTCCGGCAGTGCGTCCTACAATACGATCAAGGGATTCGTCGGGTATGACCATCCCCGCTTTACTATCGGCGCAGAAGCTTTTTTGCGCACCAATAAGGGATCCGGTCTGACAGAAGTCGTCGTCGAAAATAATTCGATAATCAGTTCCAAAATTTCGGACGTCAAACGTTTCGGATATTCTCTGTTTGGATCTCTGATTACACCGATTCCCAAACTGAAAGCTTTTCTACGATATGACTTCTTCGATCCGAATACGGAAGATAGTGTGGTTACCTCTTTTTCCGAGGGGAAAGTAACAAACGGTACCGATGACGAGAGCACTCTGATCATTGCAGGTCTGGACTACATTCCAGCAGGAAGCGTTCACATCATGCCCAACATCTTGATCAAGAACTACGCCATGAGCGGAAAAGATGCAGATTTCACCGGAAGAATCACTTTGTTCTATAATTTCAATTCGGGAAAAATTATCGTCGATTAATCCTTTACTCATCCATTATGGAGGACAAGAAAATGAGAATCAAACTAATCACAATCATGTTACTCGCCGGATTGCTTTTAACGACCACAGCAATCCCGCAAGATCTCATCCAGATCAAAGGTTCGGACACACTGATTAATCTGGTACAGAGATTATCCGAGGTCTACATGGAAAAATTTCCGAATACGGCCATTGCCACGACCGGAGGCGGTTCAGGCGTGGGCATTGCTTCACTGATAGCGAATCGGATCGACATCGCCGATGCATCCCGTCCGATGAAAGACAAGGAATACGCCGCGGCCAAGGAAAACGGTGTGATCCCCTATCAAATCGTCATCGGAATCGACGGACTTTCGGTCATCGTGAATGCCAGCAATTCGATCAAATCTTTGACCATGGATCAGATCGGAGCGATCTTCAGGGGCGAAATTCTCAACTGGTCCGAAGTCGGCGGACCCAACATCCCGATTTCTCTGTACGGACGTCAGCCCAATTCGGGAACGTTTGTCTTTTTTCAGGAACACGTTCTGGGGAAGAAGGATTATTCTCCCAAAATGAAACAGATGAACGGAAACGCCCAGATCGTCGAAGGAGTCAAAGTCGATAAAGCCGGTATCGGGTACGTCGGTGTCGGTTACGTGTACGACGACAAAGGCAATGTGACGAAAAACATCACCGTTCTGGAAGTTGCAAAAGATGCGAATGCCAAACCTGTTACTCCGCTCGTATCCGACAATGTCAAATCCGGTTTGTATCCGATTGCAAGAGCGCTTTATCAATACACCAACGGTAAAGCCAAAGGCGCCGTGAAAGAATTCATCGCATTCGAATTGAGCGCCGAAGGACAGAAAGTCGTTGAGGAAATGGGATTCTATCCTGTTGCAGGGAAATATATTGAACAAAATAAAAAGGCAGGATTCTAATTCGGATATTCAACCTCTGACAATAAAACCTGTCGATGAGTCACCCTCATTGACAGGTTTTTTTATGAATATATTAACATGAGGTCTGACTAAGAAAATAGTAATCGTTTTCGTTGTTCATTTTTATTTCGCCATGCCACTTTTTTCTAAAAAAAGTGGCAGATCAATTTTAAAGTCACAGAGTAAGCTTTTTACATATACTTCACTAGTTATCAGATGATTAACAGACTTTTTCCTTTTCTTAAACCAGACACATATAGTGAGGGCTATAAAACAAATCCGAAAACCACTTTGGTGTGAGTATACAATACAAATGTCTGACCCATAGGCAATACTTCCAAATAGATCCATTTTGTAACACAGTTGTAACACTGTTTATATAGACTGATATTTATTGAAATGGATAAAAAGAATATTGTGAAAAATGACTTAAGATGGACGAATTAAGAAATAAAACAACACCGATAAAACCTAGCCTCATGCAACCGGCAGAAAAACCGGAGCTCCCGATTTCTCGCAGCGGAAAACGGATCAGCAGGAGTACGCTGTGGCGTCAAATCCGCGAGAAATCGATTTCCACTTTTTTTCTCACAAACGGCCTGATCGCAATCGTAATCCTGCTTGGGATATTTTCTTTGCTGTTTATCGAAGCGTTTCCCGCGATTCGGGAAATCGGGTTGATGGAATTTCTCACAAAGAGCATCTGGAATCCGACATCTCTCGAAAAAGAATCGTACGGCATTCTATCCATGGTCGTCAGTACACTCATGGTGACTTTTGGAGCTCTGTTCATCTCCGTCCCCGTAGGCATCGGTTGCGCTGCGTATCTCGCGGATGTAGCCAGTCCCAAAATCCGGGAGATAGCCAAACCGGTGGTCGAAATCCTGGCGGGGATTCCGTCCGTGGTCATTGGATTTCTTGGAATCGTTCTGGTAGGTCCTTTGCTGGCCAAAGTATTCGGGATCTCCAACGGCCTGAATGCCGTGAACGGATCGGTCCTCTTGGCCGTGATGTCTCTTCCGACGATTATCAGCATTTCCGAAGACGCCATCGTTTCGGTTCCCCAGGAGTTTAAGAATGCATCCCTGGCCCTGGGCGCGAACCGGTGGCAGACCCTGATCCGGGTGACCCTGCCTGCGTCGCTATCGGGAATCGTTGCTGCGGTCATGCTCGGAATGGGCCGCGCCATCGGAGAAACCATGACTGTACTCATGGCCTGCGGCAACGCCCCTGCCATGCCCCACAGCTTTCTCGACTCGGTACGTACCATGACGGCAACCATCGCCATCGAATTGGGAGAAACGGTTCAGGGAGACATTCACTATCGATCGCTTTTTGTTATCGGATTCGTGCTTTTTCTGATGACTTTTCTGGTCAATCTGGTCTCAGACATGGTACTACAGCGTTTTCAGCGGAAAGGACTCTGAAAATGAATTGGCGTAAAATCAATGAGAAAATGGGATTCATGCTGCTCAGACTGGCCTTTCTAGCTGTTATCTTTATTTTGATTTTTATCCTGTATGACATCTTTTCAAAAGGAGCCGGTGTCATCAATTGGGAATTTATCACTTCAAAACCACGCAACGGCATGACCCAAGGCGGCATCTGGCCCGCTATTGTGGGAACCTTCTGGGTTAGTATGGTGACGATTGTTTTTGCCGTTCCCATCGGCATGTTCACGGCCATCTATCTCAATGAATATGCCACCCAGGGACGCACAATCAGAATGATCCGGCTGGCCATCCGAAACCTGGCCGGCGTGCCTTCCATCGTATACGGCCTGTTCGGTTTTGCTCTCTTTGTTTTAATGTTGGATCTGAGACTCTCCGTGATTTCATCGGGCTTGACCCTGGGACTCTTGACGCTTCCCTGGACGATCACTGCAAGCGAAGAAGCACTCAAAACTGTGCCCAAGTCGTACCGGGAAGGCGCACTGGCCTTGGGTGCCACCAAATGGCAGACCATCCGGACGAACGTTCTGCCGTATGCAGTACCGGGCATGTTGACGGGAACGATTCTCGGCCTGGCCCGGGCCGCCGGTGAAACGGCACCGATTCTCTTTACGGGCGCCGCCTTTTTCTGGCCGTTTCTTCCAAAATTTCCCAAAGTCCTTTTCACACAATTCATGGCATTGCCGTACCATCTCTTTATCATGTCCACCCAGCATCACGAAATTATGAAAGTGCGTCCCCTTGCTTACGGCACCGCCCTCGTTTTGATTGCACTGGTATTATCGATGAACATTCTCGCGATCTGGATTCGATACCGATTCAGAAAAAAATACAAACGGGTGTAACATGTCCGACATCAAATTAAATATTCGCAATATGAACTTTTTCTACGGAAACTTCCAGGCGCTGTCGAATATCAATATGGATATTCTCAAAAATCATGTCACCGGTTTGATCGGACCTTCCGGATGCGGAAAATCGACATTTCTCCGGTCTCTGAACCGGATGAACGATATCATCCTCGGAACCCGGGTGGAAGGGAAAATCATGCTGGACGGAGAAGATATCTATGACCGCAATATCGATGTGGTCGATCTGAGGCGAAAAGTCGGGATGGTGTTCCAGAAATCCAATCCCTTTCCCAAATCGATATTCGAAAACGTGGCCTACGGTCTGCGCATTAACGGCGAACATAAAATGAGCACAATTGCACAGCGTATGGAACAAAGTCTGAAAAATGCGGCCCTTTGGGAAGAAGTCAAAGACCGGTTGAACGATTCGGCCATGGACCTTTCCGGCGGACAGCAGCAGCGCCTCTGCATCGCACGTGCACTCGCGGTTCAGCCTGAAGTCATACTGATGGACGAACCGGCTTCCGCATTGGACCCGCTTGCCACGCAAAAAATTGAAGAACTCATTTTTGAACTGAGGGAACAGTACACAATTGTCATTGTAACACATAATATGCAGCAGGCAGCAAGGATTTCTGATCACACGGCTTTTTTCTATCTGGGGGAATTGATCGAGTTTGGCGAGACCGATCAGATTTTCACACGTCCCAAACTCAAAAAAACAGAAGATTACATAACCGGAAGGTTCGGATAAAAATGGAAAGACATTTTCACAAACAGCTGCAGGATTTGAAGGAAACCCTGTTTAAAATGGCCTCCCTGGTCGAAATGGCCATCGCCAAGTCCATTGAATCGCTCGTCAACCGCGATAACAAACTGGCGGACGAAGTCATGCAATCTGACAGCAATATCAATGAACTTGAAATTTTGGTCGATGAACAGTGTTTGAAACTCTTAGCTTTGCAGCAACCCATGGCACTCGATTTAAGGTTTCTGACTTCGGCAATGAAGATTAACAATGACCTGGAACGTATGGGCGATCACGCTGTCAACATCGCTGAGCGTGCCAAATGCCTCAATGAAGAAGAACCGCTTAAACCGTTGATCGATTTACCGCGAATGGCTCAAATTGCCCAATCCATGGTCAAAGACAGCCTGGACAGTTTCGTTAATGGCGATGTGGAAAAAGCACGTGCAGTATGCAAAACAGATAATCAAGTGGATCAACTGGATGATCAAATCTTTCGAGAATTGCTCACTTATATGATCAGCGATACGCAAACCATATCACGATCGCTTGATCTTATCCTTGTTAGTAAAAATCTGGAACGAATCGCCGATCTGGCTACCAACATTGCCGAAGAGGTGATATTTATCTATAAAGCCAAAACCATCAAGCACCACATAGATACCAAAGCGTTTAAAGACGTGCGCCCCCGCTCGTAAATACTGTGACGTATTCGAAGTAGGCTGTCCGTCTACACGACCAACAGATTTGCAAAGCTCTAAATCCGAAGTACCAAATCCGAAACAAATCCAAAAATCGAATGCTCAAAAGAGGAAAACTACCCAGAATGGAACAATGAGGAATGGATACTGAGGTTTTGAATTTCGGATTTTGGTCATTCGGATTTGTTTTGAATTTCGGATTTTCCGCTTTGGCGGATCTGCCTCTGGCATGAAGATATTCTGATTTGATTCAGCACATAGAGAGCAAAGGTCCTTCTTTTTATCCTTATTTAACAATGAATTCATTTCCTTAAAATGTGCTCAGTCTAAAAACAAGTTCCGACCTGCCTCGGTATGAAAAATAGCCAAATGAACTACTCCTCCGCAAGGAGCGGAGAATTAAACCCTTGCCCGCCTCTGGCGGGATTAAAAATTCCCTGAAAAATAAGTGGATTTTCGCAAATCACCTTGTTATATTAAACAAAAGTCATCATACCTCCTGCACAATACAACATCAGTCGTGTCAATAAACAGACCGCACTCCGGAACCAGGACTTCAGAAATGAGAATGTAAAAATGATTTATTTGTCAATATTTAAAAAACAATATAAAACCAAATAACAATTGGTTATACGGTATTATTTTCATTGGAGAATATTATGAAAATTCACCAAGTAAAAGATGTTTTCACACCAACAAAACCAGCAACTCTTACCTTTATTGAAAGAGAAGAATTAAATGATCAACTTGTAGATGCACTTTATACCCCAGGGAAACAGATAGTTATTTACGGCCCCTCTAGATCAGGAAAAACAACATTGCTTGTTAATAAATTGCATCAAACATATGAAAATCATATTACAACAAGATGCACCAGTGATTCTACTTTTGAAAATATTTTACTAAGTGCGTTTGATAAACTCGATAAATATTATTTATATGAAAAAAGCCAAACTGTATCTTCATCAATTTCGGCTTCTCTTGTTTCAGATTATAAATTAATAAAGTCAGATATTGGTCTTAATGCTAGTAAATCTAAAGAACAAAAATTTTCTAGAGTAATTCCACCACAACTTACAGCTGAAAGATTAGCAGAATTTGTAGGTGCTGCAAATTGTTGTTGGGTTTTAGAAGATTTTCATAAAGTCTCTCATGAAGAGAAACAGCGGTTATCACAAATAATGAAAATATTTATGGATACTGCTAGTGATTATGAAAATGTAAAGATTATAGCTATTGGTGCAGTTGATACAGCTCGTCAAGTAATTGAATATGATAAAGAAATGGAAAATCGAGTTGCTGAAATATTAGTCCCATTAATGACAAAAGAAAAAATCATGCAAATAATTATTAAAGGGCAAATACTCTTAAACTTCAAAATCACTGATAGTGTAAAAACTGATATTGCTAAGTATTCAAGTGGCTTGGCATCAGTCTGCCATCAACTATGTTTAAATATTTGCCTTTCTGCTGGGATACGTGAGACATTAGATACTTCGTTGAAAATTAAAACAACACATTTACAAAAGGCTATTGAAAGGTATTTAAAAGATAGTTCTGATACTCTAAAATCTGTTTTTGATAAAGCATTAAGGCAAAAACGTGAAAGAACGTATGATAACTGCAGACTTATCTTACACGCATTGACAATTATTGGTAATAGTGGTGCGACACATGCTCAATTATTAACACAGATTCATAAAGAAGAAGACGATTATCCCCCCAGCAACTTAACTTCATATTTAAAACAACTATCCAAAGAAGATCGCGGTGAAATAATTAGATATGATCCATATTCAAAAAAATATTCTTTTTCAGATCCAATTTATCAAGCCTATGCACATTGTCTGTTTCAGCCGAGTTCTGATAAAGATAAGGCAACTATAAGTGATTCAGAATTTATAAAACTATTGGAAGGGTACGTAAATCAGTTGATAAAAGAACAAACCTTTAGTAGACAACTTCAATTCAATTTTAGCAAAACACGTATAACAAAATCATGAACAAGGATCGAAGCCAGTTATGATTTGTTAAGTCTTTAAGTTAAGTGGAATTTCTGCGTATGACAGAATCTTTCAATGGCTTCGACTTGTTATGATTGTCGTTATGCATATCAAAATTTATATGTCAATATAACATAAGCTAAATGAACTTATATAAACTGGGGAAAAATAAAATGTTAAATAGTTTAAAAAAATTCTTCTTTGTCGTTATATTCTTTTATTCAATTTCTACTAGTATTTTTGCTCAATTTGCACATACAGATTTGAGTTCATTAGGAGTTGGTTCCAGAGCAAGAGCATTAGGTGGTGCTTTTATTGGAATATCAGATGATCCTTCCGCTTCTTTTTGGAATCCAGCAGGATTGATTTCAATAAAACAGTTAAGTGTTTGCTTAGTTATTGGTTATTCTTCTTCTTTTTATAAAATAAATGAAGAAAATATACCAGATCTAAATCAAAGTTATGGACATTTGAATTATTTTAGTATTATTGTTCCCATTAATATACTAAAAAATAATTTAGTTACTAGTATTTCTGTACAAAGAGTTGTTGATCTATATCAATCTAACGAAAATATTGTTACTTATTCAGAAAACTGGTTTGAAAAAAGTACAGGAGAGATTTATACTTTAACTTCAGCATTAGCGTTCTTTCTTAATTCTAAATTATCGATAGGAACTTCATTCAATTTATGGACAGGAAAAGAATATGAAAACCGTTATGACTATTCTGGTTTTAATGTTAGTATTGGTTTAATGTCACATTTTAATCAATTAAAATTTGGAAGTATTATAAGATTACCTTTTGATTTGACATTTTCGGGAATTTCAAAATTTTCCATGCCTCTAATGATTGGTATTGGTGCTTCTTTTAATCCATTAAATAATCTCACATTTTCTTTTGATTATGAATTAAACAAATTTTCAAATTCAAAAATAAAATCATCCAGTTATCGGTATATTATAAATCCTATAAAATATGAAGATGTCAATCAAATTAGATCCGGTATTGAATATCAATACTACATAAATAAAACTTCTTCAATTTCTTTAAGAGTTGGATTTAGAGTTTTCCCTAAACCATTTGTTTTAAATGAAGTATTTCCAAACGAACGAAAAGTAATTGGGTATGTTTATTCTAGTGGCCTTGGTTTTAAATGGGAAAAATTAACTCTAGACTTTACTATAGAATATATGAGAACAACAGAAAATTGGGAAATAATGAAATATAAAGAAAATTATATTAATTCTTTATTATCAATTACATATACTTTACGTTAGTAAAAATCAGGAGAAAAAAAATGATAAAAAATAATAATTTTTTAAACTTTAATATATCTAAAATCATATTATTAATTTTTGCTATTTATTTTCTTTTTATATTCCAAAATTGCAGTGAATCTCCTCTAGAATCAGATATAACTGAATTGATTAAAAACGGTGGTTTTGAAGTTGGCTATCCAAATAAACCCTTATTTTGGGACATTTACGATTCCACTGAAGATATTTTCATCTCTCTTAATAATGAAGAAAAACATTCTGGGAAAAGAAGCATAAAAATTCAATCTAATACTGATACATCATATTGTTGGCTGGCTCAAGATATAAAGCCAGCCCCAATTGGGAAGCATTTTCATTTTTCAGGTTGGGCTAAGTTAGAATTTGGTGATGTAGGTTTTTATGTTGCTTATACTAGTATATATGGTGATAGAACTACAAAGGCACGTATCCCCATTGAAAGTTCGGACCAGTGGAAAAATTATGAGTTTGAAGTGTCGCCAGTTCCAAAAAATGCCATCAGAATGGATGTTGGTTTAAGCCTAACTGGTATTTGTACAGTCTGGTTTGATGATATATCTTTAACTTATTTGAATTAATATGAGTAATTTCTACAAATCATAGTTACTGATCGCCTCGAGTATCCTTACCCGAGGTGTAATTTCAGTGGAGATCACACTCCATTAGGGGGTCGAAGCTCCATAATAACGCGCCCAGGATTAGGGAATTCAGGGCGATCTAAATGTGTGGGTTTATATTAGTGAAATGTTCGGTGGCTCATACGCCAGCCGTTACGTGAATGGTTTATATAGGTATTGCATATATAATGTTAAAGAGAAATAAAAGGATCATCATTCTGTATTTATTAGGCCATTCCATGATTGTGATTGCACTGATGTATTCAGTAGCTCAGTTGTATTCTGCGGAAAATATAGAATCCTATCTTCACAAAAACGCTATCCTGGCAGTTCCACCCCTATCTTTCCCACCACCTACAGATCTAATACAAAATTCTGAGCGAAAACCAATTTCGCCACATGAAGCGTGTTGTTTTGCAATTGAGCATTTGGAAGCGAAAGGGATAAAAAATATAATGATTTGTGAGGTCCAATGGATTGCAGCACCTATTTCCGGATATTTGGTTGATTTAAAGGGAAAACTGATTATCGACCACCAGGACTACACAACATTTCGAATTGGGATCACTGACAGTTATGATGAAGATACTGAAGAAAACCTTGCTGGTAAGGAGTTTGTATTTATCGCACTGGGGAAAAATGCGGAAGGTAAAGCTATATGGTATCCAAGCCCAGGCCCGGATTACAAACCTACCAATGATGAAGCGATACCAGAAAGTTTTTTTATATACGAGTTTCTTATAAATAGAGATAGGTTCGAAACGTTGTTTAATCGTTATCCATGAGCAAAGGAAAATGATTCCAAGAAAGCTTCACCTAACAATGCATTTGCAGTCAGACGAGCAAAAATCTGATCGCCTCGGGTATCCTTACCCGAGGTGTAATTTCAGTGGAGTTCAAACTCCATTAGGGAGCCGAAGCCCCATATAACGCGCCCAGGATTAGGAAATCCAGGGCGATCTAAAGAAAGAGTCAATAAAGGGCATTAAAAATGAAGTGTAAATTATTAGTCCTATTACTTTCAACTTTTTGGATTATCCTTTCTATTTTCAATCAGTCCTGTATAGCGGATGACAAAGCAAAGAAGATTGATAATTTGATAACTTACTGTTATGAAAATGACATGTTCAACGGAACCGTATTAGTCGCTAGCGATGGAGAAGTCGTCTATAAGAATGCATTTGGTTATGCAAATTTTCGTGACATGAAAGAATTAAAACCAACTTCTGTATTCTGCATTGGCTCTATTGGCAAGCAATTTACCTCAATGGCCATAATGATCTTAAAAGAACAAGAGAAACTAGACTATGAAGATAGACTTTCAGATTATTTCCCTGAGTTTCCGGATTATGCCGACAAAATAACGATCAGGCATTTACTCATCCATACATCCGGTATCCCCGATTGGATGGATTACAGCGAGTTTAGAGTCAGACCAGGCGACTTTAAAGATGACATTACCAATAAGGACGTATTTGAATTCCTGGTACAGATCGATTCTCTTCAGTTTACGCCGGGAGAAAAGTATTCTTACTCGAGCAGTGGGTATGTATTGCTTGCCATGATCGTTGAAAAAGTGTCCGGAGAGCCATTTTATAAATTTATGAAAAAAAACATTTTCGATCCCTTGGATATGAAAAATACATTGGTGTGGAACGAAACGAAACCTGAGATTCCAAACAAGACAATCGGGTATAACCAATTTGGAGAAAAGGATGATTATAATATCTTAACTATGGGAGCAGGAAGCATATATTCAACTATCGAAGATTTGTACAAATGGGATCAGGGGCTCTACACCGGGAAACTTGTCTCTCAAGAAACATTGAAAGAAGCTTTTAACCCAGGTCTATTAAATAATGGTACTCCTTCTCGCACACTGAGTGATTCTACCTGGGGCTATGGGTTTGGATGGCTTCTTAGAAAAAATGATTCGGAGAACATAGTCTGGCATGATGGAGGATTTAACGGATTTAATGCAATATTCTATCGAGAATTAAATAGGCGTGAAGTCATTATTTTTCTTACTAATAAAGGGGAACCTTGGCCCCTATATCCAATCCATGATGCGGTCAAGAATATTCTACATGGGGAGGCTTATGAATTACCTCGTGTTCCAATCGCAATAAAAATGAAAAAATTAATTGATGAATATGGGCTGAAAGAATCTATACGAAGATTTCATGAACTTAGGAAGATGCATGCTGCCAAATACGATTTTTCTGAACGACAGTTGAATTCGTTGGGATACTATTATCTTAACAAACAAAAGTTAAACGAAGCGAAAGCTGTATTTAGACTGAACGTTGAAATGTACCCAAGCTCATCCAACGTATATGACAGCTACGGAGAGGCATGTATGCACAATGGTGATTATGATGAAGCGATCAAGAATTACAAACGGTCGCTCGAACTGAATCCCGATAATACCAATGCTGTTGAGATGTTAAAAAAGATAAATGAAAAAAAATAATGTTGTAGGGTTAATAAAAAATTAAAATAATTATTTGAAGTGAAAATTTAAATAGATACAAATTACTAAAAATTCTGATCGCCTCGGGTATCCTTACCCGAGGTATAATTTCAGTGGAATTCACAGTCCACTGTGGGGTCGAAGCCCCATGATAACGCGCCCTGGATTAGGAAATCCGGGCGATCTAAAAATTTTATCTAAGAAATAGAGGAGATCATATTGTGAAACAATTGAGTATAATCGTGATATTCATTTTCTTAAATACATGTTTATTTAGTCAAACAAAGAGTCCAACTGCAAATTCTCTAAAAGGAGGCGTACGAAAACAAATGGATAAAATAATATACCGTTCTATAGCATTGAAATGCTCTGTTCATAAAGCTTTTGAGATCTTTACTGTAAATGAATTAATTGAAACATGGCTTACAAACATAGCAGATGTTGAGCCATTTATTGGTGGAAAATATGAGTTGTTCTGGGAACCTGATGATCGAGAAAATAACAGTACGATTGGTTGCAAAGTGACAGCGATTGAAAACGATAAATTTATTTCATTCGAATGGAGAAGCCCAAAACAGTACAAACATTTTGCTAATAATGCTGATCCACTTACTCATGTTGTTGTCTTCTTTATTCCAGATGGCGAAAATACTGAAATCCATGTGATTCACTCTGGATGGAGAAGTTCATCTGAGTGGGAAGAAGCACGTCAGTGGCAGGATCGGGCATGGACTGGTGCATTAAAAGCTTTAAAGGATAGATTTGATGAAGATTAATTGAATTACTAATAACTTCTAACTCACTACTTTAAGAAATAATTAAGGTAAAGAAAATGTCCAAATTAACATTCAATAAAATTGAAAAACAAAATTTTACTGTAATTCATATTAAAAACTTTAATGAATTAGATAGATACATTTTTGAACATCCAAAAGTTCCGACTATGATAGGAAAAATGTTTCTTAAAAATGAATTGAAACTTTCAGGTATGGAAGTGTCCATAAATAAATTGTCCCCTGGAATGAAAATGCCTTTTTATCACAAGCATAAAGAGAATGAGGAGCTTTATATTTTCATCAAAGGCAAAGGTCAATTTCAGGTTGATGGTGAGATTATCAACATTCAAGAAGGAACGGTTATAAGAGTTTCTCCTGAGGGTGTCAGAGTGTGGCGCAATAATTCTTCTGAAGATCTTTATTTTATTGTCATCCAGGCAAAAGTGGGAAGTTTTTCAGGAGAAAATATTTCAGATGGTATTGGTGTTGAAGGAGATGTTGCGTGGTCACAATAAAATTTTTTAATAAATCTTCAACATATTTATCAATACATTGGTAATTCGAAATATAAACAGTCGTTGGGCAGCAAGGCACAGATTTAGGAATTCGTAAATGAAATACATGGTCATTGAAACATTCAAGGCGGGCATGGCGGATAAGGTCTATGAACGATTCAACGACAAGGGTCGCATGCTGCCAGACGGGGTATACTATCTTGACTCGTGGCTCTCAAATGATCGCACGAAGTGCTTTCAACTCATGGAGGCAGATAGATTTGAACTGATCGAAGAATGGATTGCCAAATGGGATGACCTCATAGAATTTGAAATTGTTTCAGTGCAGGATTCACCAATCAAGGCTACTCAACAAGGCGGATGCACCTGACCGGAAGACGCTCGCGGATTTATCGTAAAAGACCATTCAAAATTGATCTTCATTTGGCTGGCAGGTGATCCGGAGACGTTATACCGTTTAACGATTTATAGAGACATGTTTAATGTATCACACAATTGCACATGATATCTTACGACAACGCCCTTTCTGATCGCCTTGGCTACCCTTCCCCAGGTGTAATTTCAGTGGAGTTCACACTCCATTAGGGGACCGAAGCCCCATAATAACGCGCCCAGGATTAGGAAATCCGGGCGATCTAAATAAGGAACGAGAAAAATGAAAGACTATAAATATTCTTTAAATAAAAAATGTCTTTGTACTCAAAAAGAGTGCCCTATTCTAGGTAACTGTGTTTTGTGCGTTCAAAATCACGTGGAAAAAGGAAACCATCTACCTGAGTGCATGCAGGAAATGGTTCGATCAAATATAAAATCCTTAGCTGGAATGGTAGAGTTTGAGTGTAATGAAAAAAGGCCACATGGAAATTTCTGGGAAACCTATGATAAAGAAAATTTAATAAAAACTTCTATTGAAAGACATAAAATAAAATCAAAAAAAACATAACCCTCAAATTGACATGACCGCGAGGGGTCCCTTTCATTTAAAGGAGAATTAAAATGAAAAAGTCATCCGTTATATTACTTGTCGCAATGGTAAGTTTAAGCTCATACGTGATAAGCCAGGAGAAAGAAACTGCAAAAGAGGATGGAACATTCACATTCCAACCAAAACCTCTTGTGGACGATTGGAACAAATGGCTTGTTGGTGAATGGGAAGGCATAGGTGAATCTGATGCAGGAATCGCAAAATTTTCGATAAAAATAGATTTCGGTTTGAATGGTCAGTTTTTAATTATGAAGAGCGAGAGCAAATTAACTGAGCTAAGTGACGAGCAGATCCAATACCTTAAAGAGACTCTGTATGCCTCTGATGAAGATATCGAAAGATATCGAAGTTCTACTTTCAAAGAGCTGAAAATGTACACAACCGATCCTAAAACCGGCGAAGTCATTGGATATTTGTTTGATAGCATGCGTTGTATAGCTGAAGGCAGAGGCAAACGCCAGGGGAATAAAGAAAACATGAAGTGGGAATGGTCAGGGAACGCCCAAGGGGCTACCAGTATAACCCTCATTGAAAAAATCAATGACAATAAGTTTACCCTCAATCACAAATACATTCTGCCCAACGGTAATACAATGGAAGACAAAGCAGAAATAACTCGCATGAAGATAAAGACCGAAAATGAAAATTAAGACCAGCTATAGAAAGCCAAGACGTGGAAGTTCTGATTACCTCGGGTATCCTTACCCGGGGTGTAATTTCAGTGGACCTCACACTCCATTATGGGGCCGAAGCCCCATAATAATGCGGCCAGGATTAGGAAATCCAGGGCGATCTAAATATAAAGCCGAATAACAATTGGTTAGGCATCGCAACCACCCATCGTAGCAATCGGAAAATGATATGGCAAAACCGACACTCCAAGACGAATACAGAATGCTCTTCGACGAGCTTCGTCAGAATCGTCAAATCCAGCTCCAAGCATTTTTTGCGACGCCCATTTGGGTCTCGCTGTTCTTCGGCCTTGTAGCATCAAACAAAGGTACGCTAGCCGCTGTCCCATTGCTCGTTCTTGTTCCGATACCGCTGATTTTTCTTAATCTCTTGCTTGTCGCAAATCGCAGGCGTTCGTCCGATCTAATCGTCACCTACATCCGCGTTGCATTCGACCAAGGCAAGGCACAGAAACCCGGATGGCACATGCGGCTTCACGACTTTCGCGAGGAACTCAAAAACGCTTCACCATCGCTAATAAGATTTCCCCAACGATTCGATTTCAATATGGTCGTTTGGTTCACATACTTTTCAATTGCACTAATTTGTATTGGCACCTTCTATGTCCTCGATCCCCATCGATGGTTTATTTTTTGGCTCGTTTTCATTGTGACGGTGGCTGCGTTCATAGTGGTCGTTTGGTGGAATCTGCGGATATCGGCACTAAAATCAAAGATGATTACTGCTTGGGAAAAAGTCTTTGCAAATGAAAATCAACCAGCTAACAGCGATGCCGACGCCCAGCCGACGAGCGTGAATTGCTGAATTGCTCTAAGTTGCTCTGATCGCCTCGGGTATCCTTACCCGAGGTGTAATTTCAGTGGAGTTCACACTCCACTATGGGGCCGAAGCTCCGTAATAACGCGCCCAGGATTAGGAAATCCGGGCGATCGAAACTGCGATGTATAAAAAAGGAAAAGGCATAATCTTTTAAAATAGTTATATTGTTTTTATTTGTTTTTATCGAAAATCCATTCATCGACACACACCTTTCAGGCATCACACCTTTTGAATGGCATACGCAGAATGTAGTTTCAGTGACAGGAACCCATTCTGCAGGCATAAAAAATCATTAAACCATTCCGAGTAATCGTTTTTCAGGCAGTAGAAACCATTTTGTAAAGGGGAAAAATCATTCTGCAAGTGGTAGGAATCGTTCCGTAAATGGGAAAAATCGTTCCGCAACAGAGAAAAATCATTTTGTAAGACAGAAAAATCGTTCTGCAACAGGGAAAAATCATTTTGTAAGACGGAAAAATCGTTCCGCAGCATGGAAAAATCATTTTGCAAGCAGGAAAAATCATTATGTAAATAAGCGCATTGTGGTTTTAATTCAACAACCCACTAAACACGGAGGAAATGATGTATCAAAAAATGTCCATTGAAGATCTGTTACTGAAGGCGCAGACTGTGATCAACAACTCTTTGGAGGACACGGATGTACTGACGAGTGTCAGCGCCTACGGGTATGATAGAGCCAAATTGAATACAGGTAAAGAGCTTCTCGACGAAGTCAATACACTGCATCAGCAGCAGAAAAAAGAATACGGCGAACAGTATGAATCGACAGACGAGCTGTACAAGGCATTTGATAAAGCCGATATCGCATACATGAAAACTTTAAAAGTGGCGAGGGTGGCTTTTAAAGACGACATCAAAGCCCAGGCTGCTTTGAAACTGAATGGCGTCCGAAAAAGAACCATCGCGGGCTGGCTGGATCAGGCCACGCTGTTTTATGATCATCTGATTTCAGAAGAAAGTTTTAAAAGCGCTATGGCCGGGTTTGGTTACGATGATGCCAGGCTGCAGGCAGAAAAAGCGCTGGTCGATGAGGTGACCAGGGCGCACCATGCACAGAACAAGGAGATGGGTGAGGCACAGCAGGCTACCAAAGATCGGGATGAAAAGCTGGACAACCTGAACGAATGGCTCAGCGATTACGTCCGCATCGCACGGGTGGCGCTGTATGAAAAACCCCAGTTGATGGAAAAACTCGGCATCATGGTCCCATCTTAAAATGATGTTTAAAGTGATAAGCCACCTTGATCGCTCTGGTCTCCTTTGTACAGTGCGTTAAAGAGTTGGAATTTATAATCCACCAAAACGAACGCTGTTACAGTTTTCAGAGCAGAAGCTCCGTAGTTATCCGCCCAGGATTGGGAAATCCAGAGCGATCTAAGTTTCTTCTTTCAGCTCAATGCCTTTTTGGATATTTTCTGCTTTTTTACTTCCAATGCCCGGCAACTGGGCCAAACTGCCATCTCGGATAGCACGTTTCAAATCCTGCAGATTCGATACGCCTAATTTCTCATGCGCCAGAGCCAATGTTTTTGGACCGAGGCCCTGAATATTGAGCAGTTTCATTAAATCGGCAGGAACCGAATTGACGACCTCCTCGTACTTCGTCATTTTTCCTGTTTTTAGGTATTCGTCGATTTTTTTTGAAAGTCCGGTACCCACACCGGGAATCGTGTTCAACTGATTGGCTTTCCAGAGGACTTCAATATTTTCATTGAGATCTTTAATGGTGTGCGCAGCTTTGCGGTAGGCATTGACTTTGAACGGCAATTCTCCCTGAAATTCCAAGATATCAGCCATGCGCTCAAACATTGTTGCTATGATACGGTTTTTCACAGGTTAAATCCCCGATCTGATTTGGAAACATTTCCCACAGAATCGATATGGCTGAAATGAATTTAATTAATTTCTCGATTTATTCAAAAAGAAAAAAGAGTTGATTTATTCAATGTTTTTTTCTAATATCAATAAAGCTTTTGGTTTTGTTTTCAATACATAATTTCAAATTCCCTTTAAAAATGAATGACCCTGTAAATAAACAGTTTGAGTAAATTGAACTTAAATAAACAGCAACTCAATTCGCAGGAGGGTATTATCATGCAAACAAGAATTCGACTCCTAATTCTCGGTGTGATTCTGCTGAATGCAGCGCTCCTGGCACAGCCTGCAGAAAATCCGCAGACATTTTGCAACCCGCTGAACCTCAATTACCGGTTTATGATTGATTACGTCGACGCGCGTGAAGCGGCCGATCCTGTCATCGTGTTATTTCAAAACGATTATTATCTTTTCGCTTCGCGTTCGGGCGGGTATTGGACGTCGACCGATCTTCGCGACTGGACGTTGATCGTTCCAACAGGAATTGATATCGAAGGATACGCCCCTGGAGTCGTGGCAATAGGAGACACTTTGTTCTATGTCGCATCGAGTTCAAGCCAAATCTATAAAACGGGTGATCCGAAATCCGGTGTCTGGCAAAAGGGTCCGCTGTGTCATACTTACGGCGATCCGGATCTTTTCCTGGATGAGGATGGCCGTTTGTACATGTACTACGGTCTCTCGAATTCCTCGCCCACCCATGTCGTGGAACTTGATCCGACCACTTTTCAGGAAATCAGTGCCGCCGTGAATATCGTTTACAATCATGCCGACATACACGGCTGGGAAAGACGGGGAGACGATAACCTGCTGGACGAATTCCCCTGGATCGAAGGATGCTGGATGGTCAAAGAAAACGACAAATACTATCTGCATTATGCGGCTCCCGGCACCGAATTCAAGACCTATGCGGACGGCATTTATGTAGCCGATTCACCGATGGGGCCTTTCGAATATGCAGAATACAGTCCCTGTGACTTCAAACCGACTGGATTTATCTGCGGTACCGGTCACGGCAGTACATTCAAGGATAAGGACGGACAATATTGGCATGTCGGCACGATGTCCATCTCGGTGAATGCCGATTTCGAACGCCGTCTGGGTCTGTGGCCGGTTGCCTTTGACCAAGACGGTCAGATTCGCTGCAATACGGTCCTGGGAGATTATCCCCAATTTTATCCAGGTGAAAAGACGGACATGATCGACAACAGTTTTGCTGGCATGTTGCTCCTGTCCCACAAAAAACAGACACTGGCTTCTTCTTCACTGGCAGATCATGGCGCTGAATTGGCCGTGGACGAAGAAGTCCGAACGTACTGGTGCGCCACAACCGGAGGTTCGGACGAATGGCTGATGATCGATCTCGGCAAGGAATGCAGTGTCGAAGCCATACAGGTGAATTTTGCGGAACACGGCACCAATCCCGATCTGGTGCGCGGCCGCGACAAATTGTTGTATGAGCAGTATACTATCGAAAAATCAACAGACGGTATGAACTGGGAAATGCTCGTGGATAAAAGCCAGAATCTGCTGGATGTACCGCATGATTACATCGAACTGGCTCAACCTGCCACGACCCGCTATATTAAACTGACGAATGTGTTCACTCCGGGACAGGGGAATTTCGCTGTTCGTGACCTGAGAATTTTTGGAAATTCGGAACAGGCTGTCTTTACAGAGGCGACCGGTGTGACCATTGAAAGGAATCCTGCCGACGGCCGGGACGCGGTGATTCGATGGACGCCTGTAGCGGATGCGGATGGCTACATCATTCGTTATGGAATCGCAGCGGACAAATTGTACAACAACTACATGGTCTACGATGCGGACAGCGTGGTTATGCACAGTTTGAACCACGGCGTGGATTATTACTTTAATGTCGAAGCGTTTGACAGCGGCACAGATTATTACCAACCTGTTGGTGAATTTCATTCTTACCAATCCGGAAACTGGAATGACGTCGCTACCTGGGCGCGAAATGACGGCACTGCATGGATTCATCCGGCACCGAATGTTCCCACCCGGGCGGACGGAGCAATCACCATACTCGATGGAAACACGGTTACAGTAACCGCGACGGATTCGGTGGATCAGATTAAAATTGCCTCAGGCGGAACACTTGTCATTGAAAAAGGGGTTACATTCAAAGTAAAAGACGGGATTGGTGTAGACTTGCTGGTCGAGGGAACCATCGAGAATTATGGTTCGATAACTCAAGATAATTCCGCAACCCTGACTTTTTTGAACAATGGCATCTACGCCCACAGACAAGATGGCGGTGCTTTGCCGTCGGCCATGTGGAAGTATAATTCGACCTGTCTCATTGATAGTGTTCATTTAGGCGTTCCTGTTAACGGAAATCAAAACTTTTACAATGTAGTATGGAACAATCCGAATCAGCAGGGTAGCCGGAGTTTATTCTGGCATGGTAATACAATCGGCGGGGACATTACGATCCAAAGCACAGGCATCGGAAGATGGAGCATGTGTGCTTTTTCTGCGGTCAACAAAGAAGCCGTGGTAAATATAAATGGAGATATTATTCAATCCGGCGGAGAGTTCACAGCAGCCGGAACCAAGGATGACAACACCACAGTTACAATTAATCATGCCGGAAATATTAGTGTCACTGGTGGCAATTTTTCAATAACCCGGTATGGACAGGGAGATAGCGGGACAACCACATGGAATTTAACCAACGGTTCTGTTTCACTGACCAATGCCACAACCCAGAACGAAAACAGCAGCGGAGCCAAGTTCGTTTTTGCAGGGGATGGTAGTTCTCAGACACTCACATTTGACAATGTCACATTTGGAGAAGGCGGATTCCCCGTTGAAGTAGACAGTGGCGCGACCCTGGATATGGGAACAAATGTTTTAGAAGGAAACGGAAGTTTTAATCTGAAAGCAGGCGCCACGCTTCTGACCGCGCATGCAAGCGGCATCGACGGTTCGCTTGCCAACACAGGTTCGAAGACATTCGATCCCGGTGCTGGGTACGGTTTCAATGGTTCGCAGGCGCAGGTGACCGGAAACCTGATGCCTGGAGCAATCCACGATTTGGTTATCGACAACAGCGCTGGCGTGACCCTTTCAAATTCTGTCACCGTAAATGGGACCATGGAAATAAAAAGCGGAGCCTTCTCTGCCGACAGCAACACACTCACGTACGGCCCGGATGCCTCCCTTAAATATTCCGGAGCCACTTCCCAGACGACCACGGATTCGGAATACCCTTCCTCCGTTAAACCCAAAAACCTGATTATCCAAAATTCAAAATGGGTCACACTCCATGCTTCACGCGAAGCCGGATATGTGGACCTTTCCGGAAAACTGAAACTGGATACAAACACAATGACTGCGGATTCGGTATCTGAAGGCGATATATCCACGTTCGTCGTCACAGGGGACGGAGGAACTCTGAAACTAAACAACGTTGGACCTTCTCAAAAATTATATCCTGTCGGAACCACGCTTTATTCACCGGTCTGGATCACAAATACCGGCACAGTGGATGCGATTGGTGTCAGCGCAATCAAGGACAATAATAAAGCGCAGTACGGAGGACGGGTAAAAATAAGATGGAATATTGGCGAGGATACTGCCGGCGGAGGCGATTACACGCTTCAGTTCGGATGGATGGGCTCATCGGAAGATACCGATTTCAAAAAAGACCGTGCCGGCAATGCCAGAATTTATAACCTGTGGACCATGACAGAAGCCGGGACCGGGGATTACACAACTCAGTTTGAATCTCAACCCTACTCCATTTCCAGAGGCGGTATCACGGAACTCGGTCCCTTTTCCGTCGGCTTATTCGGCGAAATATCAGATGTGAACGGACACAGGCAAGGTCTTCCTCTCCGATTCTGTCTGGACCAAAATTATCCGAATCCATTCAACCCCGCAACCGCGATCCGATACACACTTGCCAAAAATTCGAAAGTAAAGATCGTTGTTTATGACCTGCTCGGCAAAGAAGTCGCAACACTGGTCAATACCAAATTGAATGCGGGCGAACATGCGGTTGAATGGAACACAGAGAATATGGCGTCTGGAATTTATATCTACAAACTCATCACGAAAGACTTTGTCCAGGCAAGAAAAATGATGCTGTTGAAGTAAGAATGTACCCACTTCTCCGTCCCAAGCTTGTTCCGGGCTTGACCTGGGATCTTGGGACGGGGAAAATTTTCGAAGGAGAATACCATGAGATATGTATTATTCCTTTGGATTTGTATCACTGTCATATTCATTTCCTGTAAACAACCATCAACGCAACCCGATCAAACACCATTTACTTATGATCAAATGCTGTTTGATCGTGAAGGTGGTGGCAATCTGGTCTTTAGTGTATCGCAGACATCCAGCAAGGATACGTTTCTCGTCAATGTGACAGAGAACGCTTATCAAGATACAAGTGTTCAAATGTCGATCATTCGCAATTCTTCTACAGCGGGGTTATTAGATACACTTGTTCAGACATTGAATGGACAAATTGCAATATCAGGAAGTTACAGCCGTGATACGATACCCACTGGGACTTGGGTGTTTATTTATATGGTTAAAGCAAGCGAACAAACAGAAGTCACCAATATTACACTACGCAATACATTGTTAGAATTTGAACCAATCGTAAGATCAAAATTATAGCTTCTGCTTAACAAGCTGTTCTCTCCTTTATAATGACCGGGGGTCATAAACACCTTCGGCAGTGTAAAAAAGTACAGAAATGACAAAAAAAATTATATCCATCTTATTCATCCTCCTTTGTTACTGTCATTCTAACAAACCCAAGGAAACCCAATTCAGCGATAAAAAAAGTGTACTCGATTTTTATAGCAATTACAGCTACTACACCGATCCCGGGAAATATGCCTATTTATACAAAAATCTTCCAGATTCTTTGACAGAATTATGTAAACTCATTAAATGCCAGTTTATCCATCCTGTGGATTTAGAACCATATCGGGATATGATTCCTCCACATAGACATTACGAAGATCCCAAATTCCCAACGGCAGAAAAACTACTCGCCGGACTGCTGGCATTGGATTCGAACGGTTTGACCTTCAACCGCAAACCGGAAAATCGATTGGTGGTCACTTGCCGCTATCATGCGATATTTTTAGCTTCCATTTTAAAATATCGGGGTATTCCGGTTAGAGTGAGATACGGTTTCGCTCCTTATCTTGCTCCGAATACCGATCTGCATATTTGTCATGTCATCTGCGAAGTCTGGAACGGCCGGGAAAAACGATGGATGTTTGTCGATCCCGACAGGAAAATGGTCGATATCCCAAAGAATGAATTTGAATTGTCGGGAGATGTCTGGCTTCAATATCAAAATGGTGAAATCACCCATCCTGAAAAATATGGCGTGGCAGAAACATGGGGAGCTTACAATATACTCGATATGCTCTGCCATGATTTTGCTTCGGTATTGGGACAGGAACGATTATACTGGGAACATCCGCCCCTATCTAAAAATGCGAGCAGCGATATTGGCAAATTGGAAAAAGAAAAAAAGGAGCTGTTAAACCAAATCTCACTGTTATTGAAAAATCCGGATGATCATCTGAACGAAATAAAAAACATTTATGAGAAGTACGATTTTTTGCAATATCGATAATGATCGATCCTGCCTGGAGGATAGTTGTCATATAAGTATCACATCCCGATCGCTGCCGTGATTTTCTTTTCCCTGTTGCTCCCGGCTTGGGCGGATTATCAGCGGTACCGCATGACCATTGTCGAAAACGGCGGATTCGAATGCACAGAACCCGAAGAGGGAGATCTCGGCGCCTACTGGCTGAAAAAAGGACGCGGCGACCTGCCTGAAATCCCGTCGGACAAGGTCGAAAACCTGGATGTGTATCAAGGTCAATACGCACTTCATGTGAGCCGGGATGACACGGTCTGGCAGTACCTTCCCGGGGTGCAGGAGTATGCCGATTCCCTGATAATCTGGGGTGCAATCAAACTGATGGAAGACTCTGCTACCGCACGGCTTCATTTGATGTCCGGGGACAGCATGTGCGTGGTCTATTGCTTTGCATCCAATCCGGATCTTCCTCAAAACGATCCTCTGAATGCCTATCTCGCCGTGCCGGTCGAAACCGGATCCTGGGTGGAATTCACGTTGACAGCGGGTGCGGATTTTTTCAACGCATTCGGCATGAATCCCCGACCCCGGTTCACTGTCACGATTGAAGGCGTGACAGGGGATGCATTGTTTGATTCGTTCGAAATCACGACGGATTTTTACACCCTTTCTCCGGAAGAATTGAAAGAAACCATTTTGGATGAAATGGCATGGACCTTTGATCTCTGGATCGAACACGGATTGGATCATGAAGGCCCGGAAAACACCTCCTGTGTTTCTCATCTGCATGATGCAATTACCGGCGAAGAAGTACAGACACTCTTGCTCTGCCCGGTGTGGGCCAGTTATCCCATGATGGCAGACTATCTGAAATTCCGGGAGAATGCGGTCTATCGGCAGTTAGTCATCGATCAGGCCGATCTTTTTCTGAGAACCCGGCACCGGTCTTCGGGATTCATGCAGTATTGGAATCCGACAACCGACACGCCGGGAGGAGACGTGGCGCTCCTCCCTGTCTCCTATTTCTGGCAGGTGTACGATCTGACCGGAGACGAAAAATACCGCGACGCCGTCATTGCCATGACCGATTCCATTCTGGCTTTCGACGAACTCGCCTGGATCACGGAGCCCATTCAGGAAGGGTATCTGCAATCCGGATTCAATGTGGACGGTTCGATCCACGAATTGCATCAGAACCAGTATCAGATCATGATCCGCTGGTTCGACTCGGCCAACCTGCTGGCCGAAACCTATCTGCGGGAACCGAAACAGAAATACCTAAATGCGATGGAGAACTGCGCCGAGCTTTACATCACACCCGGCATCGTGGATTACGCCGATATCGATCCGCAGACCATCACGTTCGAACCCACCTGGTACACCTGGCAAAATCTAATTCCCGCGTTCGATGATTATTTTGGATACGGCATCCGGGGCCTCTGGGAGATCTGGGAAGCGGGCGGTTTCACACATGCCGGCATCGAAGCTTATCTGGAGAAGGCGTTCGATGACATGAGCGCCGAATGGCGGAAGGCCATGTTTCGCGGAGGCCGGGAAGCCGGAGACGAAGGCCGCGGATGGGGCCCCTACTTCTGGATGTGGCAGCAGGATCCGGAGAATCATACTGATTATCAGGAACTGCTCGTGCGCAATGGGTATACAATCATGAAGGGCGAATTCGGGGAGTACGGTTCCTGGATGGGCACCGGATATGAGGACTGGTCCCCTATCATCGGATTACCCGGGGAAGGCGCAACCACCGGCGCATCCGGCAACGCACTCTCGGGTCTCTACCTGGCATGGGAGGCTTCCGGCAGAAACGAGGATTTTTATGCGGCCATGGTCACGCTGTTTCGTACCTCGCAACTGACCTACAAGTTTGATTACGGCTATATTCGTACGCCCACACCCGATCCGGAGGGGCCCAACCTCGCCGGCGGAGAATTCCGATATTTGGGGGTGTGGCCCATGATTTTAGAGGCCATGGAATTCTCGGGAGTTGACTCTCCTGAAAAAAGTGCTGGTCCACCCGCAGGTTTCATTCTCAATCAAAACTATCCCAATCCGTTCAATCCAGCGACCACGATCCGATATACACTTGCCAAAAATTCGAGAGTAAAAATCGTCGTCTATGACGTGCTCGGCAAGGAAGTTGAAACACTGGTCAACGCCAGATTGAATGCGGGAGAACATACGGTCCAATGGAATATAAAAAATATGGCTTCGGGGATTTATATTTATAAATTGATTACGAAAGACTTTGTCCAGGCAAAGAAAATGCTGTTGCTGAAATAGGACGGTATTGCCCATCCTGTTATGTTATTGCGAGGAATCCCGATTATTCATTATATTTTCTAAAGAGCAGTACTATGAAAAAGAAATTCATATGGATTATAGGATGTATAGGTATCATAGCGCTCACAGCTCTTATACATTCATGTAAAAACAGCGATCTGAATAATAAAAAAAGACCCAACAGCATCGAACGAAAAGCCAGCGGCCGGATTATTCTTGCCATAGGTGATTCGAACGGTGTGATTAATGGTGGCTGGCCAACACAACTGACGGCCAGATTGAAAAAAGATACCGTATTGAACAACTCGGAATCCGGCCGTGCCATCGGATTTGACAATCGCGGCAAACCAGAGTGGAATGCACTGAAAAATATCGAAGCCTATTTAACCTGGGGATTAAACCAGAGCCATCAGAAACCCATTGACGAAGTCGTGATTCTGCTCGGAACGAATGACATCAAATCCTGTTTTGAAGACAAACAGGACAGGATTCAACCAAATCTGATCAAACTGATTGCAAAAATCCGATATTTCAACAATGCAAACCATGCGCCTCCTCATATCACGATTGTGACCCCCCCACCGTGCGGTTTGGATTCATCGATCCCGCAAAACTCCCCAAATGAGAATCATCGTGTGCGTCTGCTCGTCACCCAGTTTCGTGATGTGGCGCTTCATTATCAATGCGCTTATGTCAATATTTATCATTTGATCAAACCCATATTTGATTCTGTGACCGAGGATCATGTACATTTGACTGAGGAAGGGCATGGCATTGTCGCCGAGGCCATCGCAAAGTGTCTGAACGATCGGGAAGCGCCGGAACCGCCTTCCAACGTTTCATATAATGAAAATATGATTTCCTGGAATTCCTCAAAAAGTAGCGATGTTATTGGATATGAGGTAATCAGCACGGATAAAATCATTGCGATTGTTGCTGGTACACAGGTCAATCTACCCCATCGAATGATCGACCTGACTGTACGTGCGCGCGACGGCTACGGAAACGTGAGTACTGCAGTCAGACCCTATCCAGGGAGAGAAAGTGATCCTGCCGCAGTCGTGTTGAATAAACAGTGCTTATCCAAGAGTGCTGTGCTAATTTAAAAAGACTAAAAGAGAAAGGGGGAGATGGCAAATGAGTTTTACAAGTTTTCTCGTTTTACTGATCATCAGCGTTGTTGTTGCCGCAGTGTTACATTTTGTGTTTAAGCTATATGCCAGGCCGGGTTTCAATTCTTTCATTTCTAAAGTGATCTGGGGCTATATCGGCGCCTGGCAAGGAAGTGCAGTTTTCGGACAATGGTTTGAGGGAGTTAAAGCCGGTGAAGTCTATCTGATTCCGGCCATTCTCGGTTCTTTGGCTCTGTTGATTCTTATGGTTGATCTGGTAAAAACAGTGAATGCTGCCAAAAAATAATCCCCGGTCAACGAACCGGTCATCTTTAATTTTTTACATTGATTAGCACAGCACTCTTTTTTAAAAAAATAATAGCTATTGGCCATACTCCATATTATTTTTATTCCAATATATTCTTAAGGAAATAAAATATGAAAAAAAGACAAAAAATAAGAAAAGGCATACTACTTTCAACTTTTTTTCTATTGCCAGCATTGTTTTTTTATTTGTCTCCATATTTGATCATCGAAGCATCAAGTCAAGGCATTATCAATGGAAGTTTTATCATGTTTCTATTGATGTTTACAATTTCATTATTTCTGGGTAGAGCGTATTGTGGCTGGACCTGTCCGGCAGCAGGATGTCAGGAAGCAATCGCTCAAGTCAGAGAAAAAAGAGTGGTGAAAGGAAATTGGATCAAATGGATGATATGGATCCCATGGTTTTCTGCGATAGTCTTATTGACTATAAGCAATCACGGCTATCAAAAAGTTGATTTCTTTTATCAAACGACCTATGGTTTATCGATTGGTAATGTCTATTCATTGATTACCTACTTATTGGTTCTTCTCCTGATAGTTGGTCCTGCATTTATTGTCGGCAAGCGCTCGTTTTGTCATCATATCTGCTGGATGTCACCTTTCATGATTCTTGGAAGAAAAATAAGAAACATTTTTAAATGGGCCTCTTTGCGTCTTGCTGCCAATCAAGATGAATGTGCTCACTGTCATACGTGCACATCGAACTGTCCGATGAGCCTTCCAGTGGAACAAATGGTCAAATCCGGGAGAATGGAAAACTCTGAATGTATTCTATGTGGTACTTGCGTTGATGGCTGTGAAAATAATGTTGTTCACTATCGTTTTAAAGCATGATACTGGTTAAACTGGAATTCAAAACCATTTTGGAGTATTATGGAACCGACTCGAAAAACACAAGCCGATCTGCTTGCTGTTCAGAAAGAATTGATTCAGCGCGAACCGATCTTCCACCATCCTGAATATGGTACCACACGCCAAGCGTTCGAGGCTATGACTGCGGAAGAATTCTGGGAAACTGGAGCATCCGGACGCCGGTACAGCAGAGAGTTCGTCATAGACACAGCCCTTAAACGCTCCTCGAAGCCGTATGACGATCAGTTTGAGGCCGGAGATTTCTATTGCCAAGAAATTTCGCCGGATCACTATCTACTCACCTACACGCTTCACCAAGGGAAACGAGTGACAAGAAGAACGACGCTATGGCGTAGGCTTCAAGATCGATGGGTTGCTGTTTATCACCAGGGAACGATTGTTGAGAAACCCGAGGCAAAGGAAGAGGACGAAACCATTCACCTCTGCTGAAACTACGTGTTAGGAGCGTATTTTAAATTAATACAATCGTTCTATTTTATTTATACAGAAAGGTGTTATATTGCTATTGAATTAGATTCGATATAAATAGCTTATTAAAAATTCAATTGAAATTATTAGACAGAATTTATATTTAAATCAAAAGGATAGAAGAAATTGAAAAAAAGAATAGTTTTTATTATCACACTCGTATTTCTTAAGTTGAGTATAGCTTTTCCCCAGGAAAAAAGTAATAATATATTTGGTTTTACAATTGGTTTCACTGAATATCAAGTAAAAGAAAAAGTTTTAAATAATATCAGACATAGGGGTATGTTCTTTTCCGGTGGACTGTTCTATGAAAAAATCAAGGTGTTTTCGTACCAAAAGTTTGAATTATATATGATTTATAACAAATTAAAAAGCCGCTACGATCCGGATAAAGTAACGACAGCTGTAAACTTATCTCTAAATTACAGGTATGCAAAAAAAGTGAAAGATATAGAAGATGATTATTGTTTTTTTTTAGGCGGAGTGATTGGCTTGGATTCATATGTTTCATTTTATGATAATTGGGATGATAGTCATGGTTACTGGTTAACATCATATTATTTAGGTCTTGACGCGATTTTAACATATCAAACATCAGATAAAAGTACATTATTCATGGAGTTCAATACTCCTGTAGTTGCGTTAATTTCAAGGCCACCCGAACGAATCCTTTATAAAATGGATAATCCTGGATTTTCATCGGCGATAAAAAAATTACATGAAAATCTTAGATTAACCTCTATGCATCAACATTTTGTATTGAATATAAATCTGGGTTATACCTTTCAGTATTCCAATAAATTCAAACAATCCATTTTTTGGAGATTTATCTATTTAAACAATAATATGACATATTCTAAAAAAATTAACATCCTAATACATACTCTGGGAATATCTTTTCATTTTTAAGCGAGTTTCTAAATTGGGAGCAATCCTTATGAAAGGTAAACCGGCCTTAATTATTGTTATTTTATTTACAAGTATCTTTTCAAATTGTTTAAAAGATGGAGATATAAAATTAATATTTGGGAGTTACATTCCGGAACAACTTAATGATGGATGGGAAATATCTACCCCGGAACACGAAGGTTTTGATAGTGACAAAATACATAGAGTTTATGAAAAAGTTTTTTCAGAAGATATTTATCCGACTATGCATAGTCTACTAATTGTTAGAAACAACAAATTAATAGCCGAAGCATATTGCAGGGATCAAAAAGAAAGGGACCAATTTCATAACCTTCAATCCGTTACGAAAAGTATTACTTCCATTCTGATGGGAATAGCGATTGATAAGGGATTCATTGGTTCGGTAAATATACCAATTTATAATATTATTCCAGAATACTTTGATAATGATATCCGTAAAAGAAGCATTACACTTTATCATGCGCTAACGATGCAAACAGGACTGGATTTTGACAACGATGTAAATACTGAAGCATTGTACAATGATGCTGAAAATAGTCTTGAATACGTTTTGAGTAGAGATCTGATTTTTTTATCAGGGACTGATTATCATTACAACGATGGTGATCCGCAATTAATCTCCGGTGTTATCCAAAAAGTTACAGGTATATCAGAAGAAGAATTTGCCTTGGAAAATCTGTTTAATCCTCTTGGTATTGATTACTATCAATGGGAAAAGCATCGTGATAATACAACGTTCGGGGCTTTTGGCCTATGGCTGAAGCCAAGAGACATGGCTAAAATTGGTAAGTTAATGGAGCAAAACGGACTTTGGGATGGCAAGCAAATTGTTTCATCGGAATGGGTTGAAGAGTCGACCGCCTTACGCATACCTTCTGATTACTACGGCTATTATTGGCATAATATTGAACATGACACGGGTGCAATTTATGCAGTAGGCCATGGTGGTCAATATATTTATATAGTACCACATGTAAATTTGGTTATTGTGACAACGGCTGATCCGTATAGTGATATGGGAGCCTTGTCTGAGGATTTTCACATCATATTCAATGACATTATTGATGCAATAATATATTAATTTCCAAAAATTATTAAAAAAATACTACAAAACATCATCTCCAATATTTCGTATTATGAGAATACCAAAAAATATTTCTGATTGGATTTGAAAATGTAATCGGTGATAATCATGACAACTAAATATGTTGCTTTCACTTTTACAATTTTGATCTGCTTCGAAAATTTATTGGGCCAAGACACTCTCAAACATCAAAGTAAATATCCTTCAGGACTCTCGTTTGAATATGGAATTGGAGATTATTCTGTAAAAGACGAATATATTTCTAAAGAAAAATACTCTGGTACTCTTCCACTCTATTCTCTTGTATGGGCTCGAGAACATGAGAACTATGTCTATAAGTTGAAGATGGCTTATCGATACTCAAATAACATCAAGAACTATAATGTTTCAACAAATATTCACCAATTAATTTTAAATCAAGGCTTTGTATATACACTCGATGAAATAACAATATTTAATAGGGATTTATACATTTGGTTAGGGCCTTCGACAGAATTTTTTATATATTTCAACAAGCCCAATATTGCATTTTCTGGATTTGATTATGCACAATCATATGCCGCTTTAGCTTCAGTTGGAATAAATTGCGATGCTATTTATCCTGTAAAGAACAATTTCAAAATAGAATCTTCTGTTAGCATGACTGTACTTTCAATGGGATTTCATCTTGTCGATACCGAGGAAGATAATGAATCAAGTGAGAAGCTTCTGACATTATTCTCAGGATTAAATTCATCACTGGATATTGGAGTACGTTATTATATACTAAACAGACTGTCTCTAAAACTCGTATATAAATTTGAGCTAACTCGTATTAGCGCTTGGGATTCACTTCTTTCCATTAGTGATAATGTGGTAATCGCTGTAACTTTTAAGCTTTGAAAGAAATCTGCGCATGAAAAAGGTTAAATTTGCTGCTTTCGTTATGCTGGGAATATTGCTATTAAATTGTGAAAATTTCATACTGAAGCCAGCAACATCGAACCAAAATCTTGAAGACTTTGAAGCTGCTTGGAAAAGGGTAAAAGACGTTTATCCTTATCTTGAATTTAAAAGAATAAATTGGGATTCAATTTATTGCATCTACCGGCCTCGGGCAGAAAAAGCAAGAGGGGATGAGTTTTATTTCATACTCCACGATTTATTAGCTGAATTAAAAGACGGACATGTTCGCTACCAAACTGAAGGCGGCGGCGAAGTGTATCCTTTTTATCCGCAAAGACAATTTAAAGACCGACATGCTTATAGTCCATTTGTTGTTCGAAAATATTTTGATAGTGAACTCTTATTGTCCTCAAGTGGAGTCATTGAATACGGAATTAATTCGCAAAATATCGGCTATGCATACCTATCTGATTTCCACCGAAATTATGTAGAAGACGACTTTCCAAGCGTTTTGGACTATCTGAAAAATACAAATGGAATAATATTGGATATCCGTCATAAACATGGTGGCGATTTTGATAACGTTGAAGCGGTAATATCAAGATTTATGACCCAACCACTTCTTCAACCAGATAGTTATTGGATGGGCCAAAAAGAAAATAATTCTACAATTTATCCGCAAGGCCCATATACTTATACTAATTCGGTCGTTTTATTAGTAAACGGTTCAACTTTCAGTGCTGGAGAACAATTAGCAGAAGTCTCAAAGCAAGTACCTACTGTTACTGTTATCGGAGATACAACTGGAGGCGGATCATGCGGCGGTAACTTTAGGTATTATCTCCCAAGCGGAAAAAAAATTTACATTGGAGCATTGGATCAACGTCGCTATGATGGATTACCTTGGGAATGGTTGGGCATACCACCTGATATCAGGGTAATACAAACGGAAGAAGATATAAAACAAAATAGAGATAAGCAGTTGGAATTTGCGATAGAATTCCTAACACATAAAATTGAGCTGGCACAAAACGGCACATAACAAAAAAATGCACCGGATTTGAACAGCCGATTCTTTTAGGCGTCATTCGGGGGATTAGGTCAATCATTCAGAGCATCGGGCAACCCGATGCTGTTCAAACCAGTGATTTAATTGTCTGTGTTTTAAAGACTTACACCCTAATTTTAAATAAAATTAGAAAGGTTAACCATGAAAAGAAATCTACAAATTATAAGTTCCGTTTTCTATATACTTTTATTGTGCATGAAAAATTCATTTTCACAACATACTTTTTCAATTGTTGCAATTGACTCAGCCAATCATGAGGTGGGAAGCGCTGCTGCTTCATTTGTTGGTGGAGCACCTCGTTCTCTTATTGATGCAGCTTTTAATGTCCACCCTGGAATAGGTGCAATTCATACTCAAGCACAATACAATGAACAAAATCAAATTTTAGCTAATCAATTAATGGATGCGGGTCTCTCACCTCAGGCAATAATTGATTCTGTTATCGCAGCAGACTCAGAAGGTGATCCCTCCTTAAGGCAATATATAATTATAGATTTTGTAAATGGAGGAAGGACTGCAGCGTATACGGGTGTTTCTTGTTTTGATTATGCAAATCATATATTAAGTGAAAATTATGCTATTGCAGGTAATACCTTATATGGTCAGGAGGTTTTAGACAACATGCAATCGAATTTTTTAAATACATCCGGCAGTTTAGCTGATAAGTTGATGGCTGCTCTGCAAGGTGGAAAAGAAGCAGGTGGTGATAAAAGAGGTGAACCGTACGGTTTATCTTCTCTGGTGGCAACTATGAGGATTGCAAAACCATTAAATTCAAAAGACAGCCTTTATTTGGATCTTTTTGTTGCATACGGTACTACCGGATGGGATTTATTACAAGATCCTATAGATTCACTGCAAATTCTTTATAATAAGTGGAAAGAAGGATCAACATATGTTATAGATAATATGCATGAAATACCCGATTATTATTGTTTATTCCAGAATTATCCTAACCCATTTAATCCATCAACAAAAATTTCATATTCACTACCAAGATCAGATTATGTAAATTTAAAGATATTTGATATTCTTGGTAAAGAAGTAAAAACTTTAGTTGATGGATTTCAACATGCTGGTGAGTATACCATCCATTTCAATGCCGAAACACTCCCAAGTGGCATTTATTTTTATAAATTAAGGGTAGGGAACATTTTTACAGAAAAAAAGAAAATGTTATTAATGCGTTAATAACACGTAACTATTAAATCCACCGCACGCTAAACGCACCGGTGATTTTTATGTTATACCAAATCATCAGAAATTCTATGTTAATAAAATTAACTAAACCATAAGATCGGAGGAAAGATGAAAAAGCTAAATTTATTATATTTCTGTATGGTTTTACTGATGTGTTGTTGTAGTAGGCAAAAACATGGAATCGATCTCGCCAACATGGATTTATCCGCTGATCCAACCCGGGATTTTTATCAATATGTCAATGGCGGCTGGCTTGACAAAAATACTATACCGGAAAGCGAAAGTCGCTGGGGAGCGATTTATGAGATCCGGGACGCCAACAAGGAGGCGCTTCATAGATTGTTGAACGAGGTCAGCAAATCGGATCACGAGCCGGGTACAAATGCCCAGAAGGTTGGAGATTTTTACAGAACCGGAATGGATATCAAACAGATCGAGGAAAACGGAATCAAGCCGCTTCTAACCTATTTTGATGAAATTGATGACATCCAGAATCTCAATGATCTGTTTAATGTCATCGTCAAACACCATCGGATGGGCAGCGGAGCACTTTTCACTGTGTTTACCGAAGGTGATTTTATGAACAGTGACATGACTGCCGCTTATGCCTATCAGGCCGGTCTTGGCATGCCGGATCGGGATTATTATCTCGAATCCGGTGAAAAATTTGAAAATTATCGGTCCGAATACATGAAACATCTCAGAAAAATATTTGAACTTATGGGAGAAGATTCAACAACAGCTTTTGCTTCCGCAAACACAGTGAACTCCATTGAAACACAACTGGCTGAAGGGTCATGGACCAGAGCGGAATGCAGAAATTATACAAAATGGTATAATAAGTATACCGTTGCGAAGGCAAAAAAAGCCACTCCCAATATCGACTGGGACATGTATTTCCAATCAATCGGCGTTCCTGATATCGATTTCTTTCTGATCGCTCAGCCGGACTTTTTTCAAAAGCTCAATTCTCTGCTGTCCTCGATCAGCATTGACGAATGGAAGGTCTACATGCGCTGGCATTTAATCAATGCAATGGCGCCGTATCTAAGTTCGGATTTTGTAAACCAGGATTTTTATTTTTTCAATACTGTCCTGCTTGGGACCAAAGAACTGAAACCGCAGTGGAAGCGGGTTGCTGAGCAAACAGATGCAGCATTAGGCGAAGCGCTTGGGCAGCTTTATGTTGAAAAGTACTTTCCACCAGATGCTAAAGCAAAAGCAAATCAGATCGTAAATTATTTACGGGAAGCCTATCATCGCCGTATAGAAAAACTCGATTGGATGAGTGAAGAGACCAAAAAGCAGGCGTTCATCAAGTTGGACAGATTGGTGCAGAAGATAGGTTATCCGGATAAATGGCGGGATTATTCAGCGCTGGATATCAAAAATGACGCCTATGTGCTGAATGTGATTCGGGCCAATGCGTTTGAATTTGACCGGAACATGAAAAAGATAGGAAAACCAGTTGATAAAACTGAGTGGAGCATGACACCTCCCACTGTGAATGCATACTACCATCCTGTGAATAACGAAATTGTATTTCCTGCCGGCATCCTGCAGCCGCCATTTTTTGATCCAATGGCCGATGATGCGGTCAATTACGGTGCTATGGGTGTGGTGATCGGGCATGAAATTACTCATGGATATGACGATCAGGGCCGGAATTTTGATGCGGATGGCAATATGAATAACTGGTGGACCGATGATGACAAAAAACTTTTCGATGCCAAGTCCAAAGTGATTGAAGACCAGTTTAATGAATATGTTGTTCTGGACAGCATTCACATTAACGGTAAACTAACTCTGGGCGAAAATATCGCTGATCTGGGTGGTCTGTCTGTAGCATATGACGCACTCCATATGGCTTTTGAAAAAGACGGATATCCGGGGCCCATTGACGGCTTTACACCGGAACAACGGTTTTTTATCTCCTATGCCACCATCTGGCGCAGTTTGATACGGGATGACGCCCTGATGAATCAGGTTAAAACCGATCCGCATACACCATCATATTATCGTGTTATTGGTCCTTTATCAAATATGCCGGGGTTTTTTGAAGCATTCAACGTACAACCCGATGATCCTATGCGAAGGCCAGATAATCTGCTCGCTAAAGTTTGGTAAAAATGAGCAGTAAATGCATAACCCATTATTACGCCCTGGATTAGGAAATCCAGGGCGATCTAACTTCTAACAAAATGGATTAAGACCGGTAACATTTAAATTAGAACGAATAGAATAAGAAAAACGATAGTGCAGAATACTGAAAGAACGGGAATTAGAAATATGAAGTACAACATATTCCTTCTATTAGCGGCTTTGATCATTTCCAATCTGTCTTATTCACAGGAATTTCAAATCCCGGAAAGCGCTGCCTTTGACCCGGTCACGAATCGATATTTTATCTCAAACTACGGAGATGGAAACCTTATTCAGATCGACTCGATAGGAGAAAAAAGTTTCTTCAAAACAGGATTATCAAAATTACTTGGAATGATCATATGTGAAAATACATTATATGTAATAGAAAATCCCCAAACAATAAGAGGATTTGATATCACAAATGGAAATCCTGTTTTGGAACTTAGAATCAAAGAAGCATTGTTTCTAAATGATATCACAAGCGATGGTGCAGAATTTCTGTATGTAACCGACAGTAACGCGAATGCAGTCTTTAAAATCAACATTGCCTCTCAGACCTATTCACTGTTTGTAAAAACAGAATTGGATAACCCAAACGGAATTGTGCACGACAAATTGAATCACAGACTTCTAATTTGTTATTTCCGAGAACAGGCGCCAATCGATGAAATAAACCTTGAAGACTCAACACTCTCAACAGTTGTATTCACAGGAGTTGATAATCTCGATGGCTTGACTCTGGATGAATCGGGGAACTGTTATGTTTCGTCATGGGGACCAGGAAGTTTTGCAACCGGATTTAAAAAGCAGGGCACGATTTACAAATATAATCACGGATTCACAAAAGAACCGACGATTGTTTCTACCGAATATCACGGCCCGGCAGATATCTACTTCAACAAAAAGAAGAATGAATTGGCAATCCCTCTTTTTTTAGAGAATAATGTAAAATTCCTTCCTTTAAAATAAATTGAGAAATCATGAGACTATTCAAACTCTATCCCTTGCTCTGCAACTACTACATCACCACCCGCTGCAATGCGCGCTGTGAGTTTTGTGATATTTACAAAAAAAAAGGACAGGATGTCAACCCTGAAGAGGTAACCCGGAATTTAAAAGACCTCAAAAAAATTGGCGTCCGGTTCATCGATTTCACGGGCGGAGAGCCCCTGCTTCATCCGCAATTGCCCGAATTTCTCGCGCAGGCAAAACAATTGGGATTTCAGACGACCGTAACGACAAACTGTATTCTCTATCCCAAACTGGCAGAACGGATCAAGGGATTGGTCAACTTACTCCATTTCTCACTGGACTCGCCTGTTCCTGAAGAGCACAATGCGATCCGGGGTGCGAAATGTTTTGACAAGGTTATGGAAAGTTTGGACATCGCCGAAGCACTTGGAGAAACACCTGACATTCTTTTCACCGTAACCAATGAGAATACGCATCATCTCGAAGCCATGACCCGCTTTGCGCAGAGCCGCCGGCTGATTCTTTTGATCAATCCGGTCTTTTCCTATTTCGAGAACGAAGCCGTTACCCGTGATACGCTGAACAGAATTTTGATGTGGACTTCCGAACCATACGTTTACATCAACCGTGGGATTGTACGGTTCATGCAACAAGGCGGGAATCGAACAGCATATCCGCGATGCAGAGCCGTGACAACGACACTGGTTATTTCACCGGACAATCAACTTCTTCTTCCCTGTTATCATCGAACCGCCCATCGGATTCCGATTGAAAATTATCTGACGGAAATCGTCAAAAGCGAACTTTTCAGAAAATACAAAAAATGGGAAGGACGATATAATTTCTGTGAGGGATGTACGATCAGCTGTTATTTCGATCCGTCCTTCACATACGGAATCGATGATTATTTTCTGTTGAGCCAGATTTCAAAAGCGAAATACGCGTGGGATAAATATATCAGAAGATCAGTGGAAAAGCTAATCCATCCTTAACACTTTTGCTCCGCGGATCTTGCCTTCCTTCAATTCGATCAAAGCTTGATTTGCCTCTTTCAACGGATATTCCTGCACTTCGGGCTTGATCGGAATTTCAGCGGCAAGCTTCAAAAATCCTGAAATATCACTCCTTGCCACATTGGCCACACTTTTGATCTCTTTCTCAAGCCAGAGATGGGTCGGATAATCCAGTTTCAACAAAGAATCTTTATCCACATCCTCTTTACGAATGGCATTGATCACCAACCGTCCACCGCGTTCGAGATTTCTCAGCGCTTCGACAACGGGCTTCCAGACCGGCGTAGTATCGATGATCGCATGCAATTTTTCCGGAGTGGAATCGGTCGTGTCTCCGGCCCAGACTGCGCCTAATTCTCTGGCAAATTGACGCTCTTTTTCACTCCGGGCAAAAACAAAAATTGGACTGTTCGGAGTTTGATGTCTGGCCATTTTCAGCACGAGATGAGCCGATGCACCGAAACCGGTCAATCCAAGAAATTGACCGTCTTTCAAACCGGTCAAACGAAGGGAACGAAAACCGATCGCGCCGGCGCAGAGAAACGGCGCTGCCTCCGAATCGGTGAAAATTTCCGGGATCAAAAAAGCGGATTCTTCCGGGACGGTCATCCATTCGGCATATCCTCCAAATGCATCCCGTCCTGTAGCTCTGAAATCGGAACAGAGATTCTCATTTCCATTCCGGCAGAAGGAACACTGTCCGCAGGAGGAATAGATCCAGCCGATGCCGACCCGATCACCTGTTTTAAATTTGGAAGCATTCGGACCGAGTGATTCAACCCGGCTGACGATTTCGTGCCCCAAAACCATCGGAAAAACAGAGGGCGGCGTCCGTCCCTCAATCTCGTCGATCTCGGTGTGACAAACACCACACGCAGAAATTCGAACCAGAATCTCACCTGTACCAGGAACCGGATCGGGCAAATCAGCCCATCTAAGCGGTTTCGGATTCACACGCAAATCGGTGATATTTTCAAGAATCATTGCTTTCATAGATTTGCCGATCACTCCTTCGTTAACACTCACGGTTGAAGTAAGTACCATCCGGTTTTCGGATCAAGAGCTCGCACCGCGGATAAACCCGGCAATTCAAAAAAAACAACTTCCTTTAAATATCGAACTTCACTCCTCCGGATACGATGTTAGCAGCATCTGTGTTCATCGCACCTTCCAAACATACCAACAGAGACGTTTTCCGACCTAAACCTATATTCATGCCTATAAAAAGCCAAAACGGCGTGACCGTTTCTTTTTCAACAAATTCGACATCCAAATCTGAGCCCATGTAGACTCCACTGTTTCTGCCCATCGGCAACATCAAGTTTAAAATGGCATCCAATCCAAAATTGATAAATTTGTGCGCTCCCCCTGTGAACGAAAGAAATACATCCCGGCGTGTCAGTTGCCACTCTATATCTGCTCCATAATAGGTTTCCCCTTCGGTAAAACCCACCTTGGCGTCCACATCACAACCCTGTCCGATACCATGATCCAGATGAACGAATAAATAGACCTTGTTGTTTGCACCATCAGTGGGGAAAAGAGCGTTCAATCCTACACTGCTCTTTCCTTTCCGTAAGATTTCTCCGGTTCCAAAAACCTGTGCGGTCAGAAAAGCGGGAATCATGAGGAAAATTAAGATAAACAGACATTTCTTCATTTCTATCCTCCATCTCTTTAATCAAAAAACAAACCTTCTCATGGTTTGTTTTCCAAAGAATTCGAGTGATTGATGGAAAACAAACTCAAACTGAATTCAATTTGTCAAATCGACGAGCCGTTCCTGATAGTGATCGAATTTTTCCTGATAAACTGCTATGGATTCTTCCTTGTCTCTTTTTCGGGCACCGTTTAAAAAAATCCTGATTTTATGGACAATCATTTGAAGGGCAGCGATACGTTTTCGATTGTCAAGATATTCACTGGCAATCAATTTCTCAAGTGCAGCAATCCGGAACCGGTCCATGCCCCAATATTTCCGTGAAAGCTGATCAGCATGTCCGCCGTATTTGACAATAAGCGGTTCTTCGATATAAAGAACGGGATAATAAGCACTCACCCGAAGCCAGAGATCGTAATCCTCACACACTGGAAGTTCGGGATCGAATAAACCTACACGATCAAAAATTTCACGATGCATGAGGATAGAGGAAGGGGAAATCAGACAAAGCGGCAAACATTTTTCGAATAGATCGCCCCCGGATTTTTGATGCACCTTTTTCGGATTGACGCGTTTCCCGCGTCGAATCCAGATTTCATTGGTGTGGCAGATTCGGTATTCGGGATTGTCTTGTAGCGCACGAATCTGACTTTCCAACTTTTTCGGGAGCCAGATATCGTCCGAATCTAAAAAACCGAACCATGATCCGGTTCCATTTTCGATGCCGTGATTTCTCGCCTCACTGATTCCCCGATTTTCCTGTCGGATATACCGGACTTGGGGAAAACGTTTCTGAATCCTCGTTCCGGTTCCGTCCGTGGAACCGTCATCGACAACAATAATTTCATCTGCTGGACGTGTCTGTTCGAGAACCGAACGCACAGCACGTTCCACCCACTGTTTCCTGTTAAAAGTGGTCACCACCACCGTTATTTGATCACTGTTCATCGGTTCACGTCCCGGCAACCGCTTGATTTGAAAAATCTGTCATATCAGATCATGCCCGACTTGCACGATTCTGTCGAGACGAAACGAACGCTTTTCCTGCCTCAAATGACAGAATGCTTCGATAATAATACCATTCCGGATGGTTCCAACCGACAAAGGAGTGATCCTCCGGACGGTCGTTTCGCCGGACGCTTTTTGATACACGATATCCACATTCGTATTGGATTGAAAAGCTTCCCCGATCAAACGGTACGGTTCCTCAAACAGCACTGCTCCATAATTAAAATAGAAAAGAGGGCCATTGTAGGGAATGATTTTCTTCAATGGAACCTTTTTCGGATCGCCCAATTTCAGGATACATTCTTTGAAAATTTTCATGCAAATCTTGGCATCGGCCACAGCCCGGTGAGACGTCTTGAAATGGATGTAAAACCATTTTGCCAGATTCTCCAGACTGTGACTCGGCAGTCCGGGAAACAGCGATCTCGAAAGCGAACAGGTATCCAGGATGGGAAGCGAGGATGCCGTTAAATGAAGCCGGGACAAATCATACGCGATAAAACTGACATCGAAAGAGGAATTATGGGCAACCGGCACCGCATCGCCGATAAAAGCAACAAAGTCTGATAACACCTGATCAATAACGGGTTTGCCCTTGACCATTTGATCGGTGATGCCGTGAACCCGCGTCGTCTCTGCCGGTATGGGGATCTGGGGATCGACTAAACCTCCGAAAGTTTCCAAGACCCGCTCTCCCCTGAATTTGACGCTGCCAATCTCGACAATCCGGTCGAAAACGGGTTTCAATCCGGTCGTTTCAATATCAAAAGCCACAAAGGTGACCTCTTGTATCGGATTGGAAACGATGTGATCCCACATAACAAAAGGGTATTTATAATTTTGGAAAACGCAATTACTTCAAAACCGACAGAAAAAAAGAAATGCCTGCAATTGCAAAAAGCTGCCATTCCGAATCATTTGAATACATGTGACATTGAACAAACGGCATCATCGGTACCGATACTAAATCCTGCAGATCGACGGACAATCCCAGTAAAAAGCCCATTTTCGAAGTGCTGGCCTCGCTTTCAGAAGAGGAATCGGTTTCAGGTACCTTTGCACTGTAAAGACCCACTCCCATATCATAGTAGATTCTATTGATGACACGAATGTGATCTCTGATATGAAGCGACCACAATGAAGGAGATGAAACATTGTTCAGAGATGATTTGACATTGAGAATCGGATAGTCCACATCGGCAAAAAAGGAATGGGGATCGAATTGTCCGATACGAAATGAAGCGCTGATACAAAAGCTTGACAGTAAAATTCGATCCAGATCCTGCGCAGGAACAAATCGACTGATTCCAATCGCAAGCCGGCCCAACGGAACGGAACTCCGATCTGTTGGATCGCTATAAATATCTTCCTCCTCACTGAGAAGAAAATCCGACTGCGACAACACATCATCATTCTGGACACGATCTCCCACAGAAATCGAGAGACCGGGTTCGATCCAGACGATTCTGGCTCCGGTTTGCCCATTCGAAAATCTCAGTATTTTGATTCTCCCAACCTGAATCCGTCCATCATTTGTATTCCGGTACACATTGAGTTCATCACCAAGCTTTCCGATGTTTTGATCCGTATCGATCAGAACAAACTTGGGAATGACTTTTATGATTTTCTGGGCAAAACCATCTGCCCATCCAGACAGAACAGAAATCATGATAAATATTTTAAGGATATTCTGCATGGAAACACTCCCGGCAAAAGGTCATTTGCCCCTTGTTCCGATAATCCGGTAATTGAATTCATAAGTCAGACTGTGACTCCATGTTTCATCAAAAATAGTATTGTAACGGGTACCGTCTGGAGGTCCGACAGGTTTACCGTACGTAAAAAACCAGCTGATGATCGGACTTCCAGTATACGCCAAAGCCGCCCAGTATCGACCGGGAGCAAGTTTAATCATTTCTTTATCAAACGAAAAATCGACCCAGTCGTATCCGTTGTAATACTTCATCTTATTCAGATGGATAATTTGGCTGGTTGCGAGACATTCTCCCGGTTTCCCCTGACCATCGTCCTGAAAGAGTTCGACCCAGAGTTGTCCGTCACCACCAAATTTATGCAGGGCCAATCCCACTTTCTCGAGCTGTATAGGATCAGTCAGAACAAATGCCTGGGCGTATTTTTGTCCGTTCGAGGTCACATATTCGGATGTTTCCACCAAAAAGTTTTTTTGTAATTCGAATTCCCCGTTCTCCGAAGGGGTTTCCATTTCCCTTGTATCGAGAAAATCGATATCTTGAGGAAAATCAAGATTTCCAAAAAGAAAGGGTGTGTCGAATTTGAGCTTTTGCAATTGCTCGGAGGAAACCAGCTCCGGAGCGGCGGCTTCCCTGAAAAAAAGTTCCATGAAAGGAATTTCCACACCGGGTGTAAACAGCATCTTTCTGGGGCCATAGGATTGCTTTTCTGCAGTCAATCGGCTGTTATCGGATATAAATTTCGCCTGGATCTCTTCGTTGAATTTTGGTCTTCCGCTTGTACCCCTCATCTGTGTCC
>CAZIAH010000016.1:0-47258 GCA_964537715.1 uncultured bacterium
GTTTTCCGGAGGGAACAAATATTTCTTTCCGGGAATTGCCGGAGCCGATGTCATCAATGCAACACACTGGCTCGGCGCGCTGATCACGAATATTCGAGTGAATGGGGTAAAAGAAACGCCAATCCGGAAAGTCATCGATTATGCGGCGTCGTTCATTCCCATCGAGAAAAAGGCGTTCTGTTTTGTTGCCATGCACGACGGCCTGAAAGGGATGTTTTTCGGCACGCCGGAACAGGCCTGGTCAGAAGCGGCCGATCTTTCCGCAAAAGTGCACATTGCTTTTTCGGACAGAAAATACAAGAAAGTGATCGGCATTGCCCCGAAAATGTACGACGATTTGTGGGTCGCGGGCAAGGTGATGTACAAGCTGGAATCGATTGTGGAAGACGGGGGAGAATTGATTATTTATGCGCCGCACATCAGTGAGGTTTCGTACACGCACGGAAAAATGATTGACCGGGTCGGCTACCATGTACGGGATTATTTTCTGAAGCAGATGGACCAGTTTCAGGAAATTCCCAAAGCTGTGCTGGCGCACTCCACACATGTGAGAGGCACAGGCACGTTTGAGAACGGTGTCGAAAATCCCCGAATTCAGGTAACACTGGCCACACAAATTCCCAAAGAACGCTGCCGGAAAATCAATCTGGGATATCTTTCTCCGGATGATTTCAATATCGATACATTCAAGAATCGTAAAGACGAAAGGATACTTGTCGTTCCCGAAGCAGGGGAGACTTTGTATAAGTTGAAGTAAACAGAAAGTTGTCTTTGCGAGGAGTCCCAACTTTTCAATATGTTTATATTAAAAATTAAGTCGGGGCGACAAAGCAATCTATATAAAAAAATCCCCGATACGTTTTAGTCGGGGATTTTTGGTTGGATGGTTTTTAATTACTATTAACGGCTGGTTTCAGGGGATTTAAATGAACCGATTACTTTCTTTGAAAAAGTAATTCCACAATACGCTGAGAATCCCGAAACAAGGTCGCATTTAAATTCCCCTGGAAACCAATGTTAGCAGATATATGTTAATGAATTGATTTGTCTTCAATTCGCCAGCCCGGATTTATTGCTGCTATTGCTTCAGCATATTTTTTTGATGCAAAAGCAATTTTATTCTCACCAATTATTTTCACCGGTGGAACATATGGAAAAATGCCTGTTATGGAAATACCCATAAAAATGACAGGTAACAGACCTATGGCAAGAGAGAGTAAAGCGAGGCCACCAGAAGTTATTTCAGGGCCCTCAAAAAGAAGCACTGTTATGATAGGGCTTAAAATAATAAGCATCAATGAAAATCCTAGAGATAATGGTTTTGCAGCATCATTTAGTTTGAGGCAATTTTTACAGATAATAAATTTCATCGAAATTGATTTTCTTATATTTCCTACAGTATTCGAAAAATTGACAACATATGGTTTTTTATGGAAATCATCTGTCCTCAAACATAAACAACAAGCCTTGGGGATACTGTAATGTTGTTCAAAATATTGGAAATCAATAAATAATGAAATATGTATGGATTTACGCGAAATGAGCATTGATCCTAAATGATGATTTTTAAGTATATTTTTCAGTTTCAGGTCATTAAAAAGCCAGGTGATTCCGAAAACAAATAATAATGGTCCAATTAGTGAGAACCAATTTGGAATAATAATATGATCAACAGTAGCAGCTAAAAATAATGTGCCAAAAACGAATACAACATAAAGGCAAATAAATGCACGAAAAAAATAGAGAAATTTTTTATCTATAATCTCTAACAAGTCGTCGTTCATTTTTCCCTCCTATTTATTATTCGTTAAAATAGAGTTCAGTCATTTTTGTGAATATATATGTTAAGCTAACGTTAATAATAACAGGTTTGGCCAAAAGAAAACGTAAATCAACGATTGATTAAATTGGCATGATTGCACTGTTTCATCCCTATTGCATTAACTTAAAAGAACAATAGTTTCTTATCTGTGGCATAATTGAAATTTGAAAACGACACATTTTGACCAAATCCTGTTCATTATTGTATTAGCCAATTATTTATTTGCTACTCTGTGTATACTTTTGAAGTGTACATACTTACATTTTCAGCTTATCTGTAAGAACCTCCACGCTGTATATATTTGTTCTTATCAAATCCAATATGATTAATGGCCTCAAGTAATGAAAATTCGAGAAGTGATTGTCCCTTTATATATTGACCAAAGTGATTTTGCATGATATTTCCAAGAGGATCTATCATTATATATGAAGAGGTCATCGCATCGTTATCTTCAGCAAAAATTGGAGTATAAATGTCTTTAGAATTCAGTTTTATGAACTCATGGAATTGTTCTTGAGATATAGAAAGATTGTTTTCTTCTGCATCATTCTCACCTAAAATATAAAGGAATTGAAAAATCTTCCATCGTTCTGGTACTATTCTTTTGACAATGTCTCGCATGTCTTCCATGTAATTCATTCTTGAAACTATGGTATTTAATTTCAGACGAATGCCATATTTATGGATTAAGTCACAAACATCTAAAGCCATAGAAACATGTTTACCTTGACCACATCCCAAAGCTAATTCGATATGCTCTTTAGAACTATTAATACTAATAGCTATAATATCCAAATAGGATTTTACTTTTTTCATGAAACTGTAATCAATCTTACTCCCATTAGTAACTATTGATGTAGTCAATCCTATACTCTTGGCATATTTAATTAATTTGGTGATATAAGGATGTAATGTAGGTTCGCCACCTGAAAAAGTCAGTTTGTATATGCCTCCGTCTTTAATAACTTTAATTATTTGCTTACTTATATTTGGATCATTTATCCATTCTTGGTTATTTGAAAACGTTTGATAACAGTAACGGCACCTATAATTACAAAAAGGAAAGATATGCCAATTTACAGTCAAAAATATTTCATCTTTTACTGAACAATGATAATTGTTAATATCGTTCATTTTAATTGCTTTTCAATGAAGGCTAATATAATTTTTTGTGTAGAAAGATTGATATTCAATTTCAAGGCATCTTTTGGTTTTATCCATATACTATCTATTATTTCATAATTTAGCCTTATGTTACTACTAATGACTTTTGCAGCATAATTAATGAAAATAAAATGTCTTTGTTCATCAAATTCTTCTGAAAAAATGGACTCTTGAATATGAATGAATTCTAAATCTGTAATTTCTAGCCCTGTCTCTTCTTTCACTTCTCTTTTAGCGCATTCTTCCAAAGATTCACCATATTCAACATGACCGCCAACGACTGCCCATTTGCCTCTCCATCTAGGAATCTGAGCTAAAAGAATTTCACCTTCATTATTATATATTAGTACTCCAACCACAATATTAGGAATTTTAATACCGCTAAGAGGGTCTTTTTTTTCTTCCATATTAATAATGCCTTTCTTACTTTGTTTAATAATTTGCGATAAAAAGATGAATTAATATCATGTAATATGGCTACTTAGGAATAGTTCTTGTTGATTAGTTTAGTTATTTCATTTTTTTTGTCCACATTTAATATCGTAGATAACAAATATTTACTTTGCATAGGATTATTAATAGGCAATAAATTGTATCTAATACTTTCAAATAGTAATTCAAATGTTCTATCTGGATGTTTGCGAAACTCAATTTCTAATATCTTTGATGGAGAAATTTCTTCGCGTAAAAAAGAGTAATTTTTTTGAGCACATCCAATTTGTTCTAGTTTTACCAAGCTTTGCATCACTGCCAGTGCTCCAGAAGACCATTGGTTTCTATCATATTTCAATTTAGCTATACCTTCACCAATATTAGCTTCCGCATATGTCCTTGGGCTAAAATTGATCGCAAATTGTTTAGCTAAAGCAAAATACTCCAAGCAATCATAATTCCCATAAATATAAGATAACCATCCTGCATTTAGCAAAGCGCTAGCCAAGCCAGAGGAATTTTTATCTTTTATTGATTGAAACCATTCTATGGCAGCAAACGCCAGACTCATTGCTTCTTTTGGTTTTGGTTCCTTTTGGATTTGTAAGAGATGTGACTTTCTCCACAATATTATTCCTGGTAACCATTTATCACCAGGTGGACATAATTCTAGTGAATGATCTATCTTATCTATATCTTTTAAGATTTTAAGAGATAAATCTATTGCATTAGTTTCATGTGCAATAGCTAGTTTTTCTTTTAGGATTCTTAGATAATATTCTGAAGGTAATTTGGAAAAAGGAATGTTTTCCGAATGTTTATTAATAAGTTTGATGCCTTCTAAATATTGCCCTTGACTACGCCTTATATTTACCATTGCTGAAAGAAATAATGAGGCGTTTTCAATATCATGATTTTCAATACATTTATTCATCAATAATTCAGATTGTAAATAGGATTGCAAATAGTCGCCTCCCATATAGAGGGTGACTATTTTTTCATTCCTTTCTTCAAGCTTCAAAGAGACATCCCGCTCAGTGAAATGATTATTATCATTCAAAAGGCCATTTGGATATTCATTTTTCTTTCCATATAATTTACTATCATCATGGTATAATAATGATTCTCTAACCCATCTCTCATGGGCTGATTTAATTTCCCTTAGATATTTTACTGTATATTTGTTAGGTTGATGATCAATAATTTTATGATGTATCCTACATAGAAGGATAAGATTTTCATATTTATCAAGTTTAGCCTCTGGAAAATCAGGATTACCTCTTGGGCCATCGATACTTTTTGCTATGATATGACATTCTTCCCCTAACAAGGATTCGTCATCCATATCTGTGGCGTTCTCAACCAACTCTTTTCGACAGGATGGTATGGCGCAACGATTACCTGAACGACCCCAAAGTAATTTATGTACTCTTAATGAGATGCTCATATTATCAAACTAATTGGCTAACTTAGTATTATACGGCCTATATGCTTTTTTCGTAGGTCAGATGATTCGGAATTAATCTTCAGAACGATTAAAGTATTTAGAATTATTGGTTAATATAACAAGAAGATTTGCGAAAATCCACTTAATTTTAGAGGTTCAGCCTCAGCGGTAGGTTGAGACTCTGGAGCAAATTTAAGTTGATTTATAATTGATATGCATTAGGGAAGCTATTTCATTCAGTTTTTTATCGTATGTCCAGAGTGATAAATCAGTCAGTATTGCTGAAGCGAGTAGACATACATCGATATAACCCAAACTTTTACCCATCAATTTATGATTTTCAATAAACAGTAAAATTTCTTCATGATTAACAAATACAGATTGGGGAAGATCGTGTAACAAGGAGAGTATTTGAATCCGATTTTTTATATTTCCGCTGGCCAGTTCACCAATGATAAATGGATGAATAACCACTTCGCCTTCATTTAGTAAATAGACCAAATGATCATTTCCATTACGAAAATGGTCGATCCATACGGAAGTATCGACAAGCACCATTTCAGGAGTTCTCGATTTTTCTTCTCGGGATATTATTTAACTGATTTTCAGTACCGCCCAATTTAGATAATCTTTTTGCACTTTCTCTGGCAATGAGGGCTTCCAGTCCCAATTTAATGAGAGATGTTTTTTCTTTAATTCCGGTTAACTGGGATGCTTTGTCAATCAGTTTATCTTCGATATTCAATGTTGTTCTCATTTATGCTCTCCATATGCTTTATTTGTATGCATCAATATGCTAATTTAATACATATATGTCAAGTGGTATTTTTGTATGATTTTTTTATAATCTCGGGTAGGTCGCTAATTCTGGGTTGTTCGGGAGTAAACAGAAGGCAGTCTTTGCGAGGAGTTCCGATTCTTCATTATATTTTTTAATCGAATATCGGGACGACGTGGCAATCTCCTGACGTTGAGTACGAACAATGAGATTGCCCGCCAAAAAGATTGGCAGATTTCCAACTTCTCCCCGATAAAACGGGGATCGCAATGACAGTAGTTAATTAATTTTTAAACAGTACTCGTAAATTAAAATCCCCGATCTCTTACTGGATCGGGGAGACATCCTCTCTCTTTAAAAATAAATTCAACCTTTTTTCAAACTCCATTCCTTTATTACAGTTAGTGAAAAATACATAACCGAACTTTTGTTGCTGGTTGAACATGAAACCGCCGGTGAAATTGTAATTGTTATTGCCATGCAAATATTCATCACTAAACTCCGAATGCTTTTTCTCTATACCAAGACACCATGAAGAACTGTCAGTTTTTGCAGCCTCATCGATAAGCAGGTAGGTGGGGAAGACCACATGAACTTTCAACATTTCATCGAAAGTGGTTTTCTTTAATCCTTCTTCCTTTATCATCGCGATTAGAAAATTGGCATAACTTATTGCTTCGGTCTGCAAACTGAATGCGGCAAAAAAATCCGGATTTTTTGCACTTCCACCCCATGGTGTAATCAAAACTTTACCATCAACATGCCCAGTTGCACGATGTTTTTCCAAATAATCATTCCAGGTATAATAAGCGTATCGCATTCCCAAAGGACCGGCAACTTCCTTCTCAAATAAATCCTGAAGATCATTTTTGGAAATATTATTCAGATGTGCCACTACATTTGCTAGATACTCATAGCCCTCTCCGGAATATCCCCACGCAGTTCCGGGGGTAAACTTAATATCAAGTTTGTTATCTTTATTAAACCACCTCCAATTCGGAAAACCGGATGTATGGCATAAAACCATGCGGGCTGTTATTAATTTATGACGTTCATCGTATGCAATATCAGGATATGGTAAATAAGTGTATAGAGGTTGGTCTAGATTCAATATTCCTTTATCAACCATTTTCATTACGAGGTATGCAAACAGCGGTTTTCCCATTGAGCCGGCATCGAAGAGTGTTTCATCGTTCACCTTTTCTTTTGTGTCAAGGTTGGTCACGCCCAGAGCACGATGGTAGACTATTTTTGCATCATTGATTATGGCTATGGAGATTCCCGGTATTTCTAATGAATCCATTTGGGTTTTTATAAATTCATCCATTTTCGCCATAGTTATCTCTTTGCCGCTAAGCGTTTTGATCTTATTAGAATTTTTATTTTTAAAAATACATGCTGTGGTTAATATGATCGCAAAGAAAACCAGCAGCAGGCTGCAAGAAACAATATGATTTCTTTTCATGTTTTTTATCCTTTTGGGAAGCGGTTAATTCATTCCCATTTTAGAAAACGTTTTATTTTACTTTATTTGCCTCAAACATTTTATTTCCTTCAAGAAACAATATCAATTTGTTAACCGTTCCAGCTTCATCTTTCTCAAATTCCACTTCAAGGTCGAATTCTTTCATGAAAAATTTGTTTTCTGTTCTGGGATACAAATTGGTTTTTGGTAAACCAGCTAAAAACAGTGTAATTTCGTTTTCTTTTTTTGAAACTATTTTTACATCGGGGTATTGGTAATATCCGATATATTGCTTTAAGGTTTCATTGGGCACATATATCATTTCCGGTATATTCGGTCTGTCATACATATACTCATAAATACTGTCACCAATGTCGAAAACCAGTTTTATTATATTATTGTAAACATCCATTCCATTATCACCATTTGTAAAAACGACAACACCGCGTTTTGACTTTGGCAGGAAAATGGCCATAGTCTTCACACCGACCTGTCCTCCCCTATGATAGATTGCATATTCATCGTTTGGCAATCCATTAATAATAAACCACCCCAAACCAATCGCACTGTGCTCAAGGATGTTGGACTGTGGGGTCACCATGTCTTTAAAAAGAGCCGGAGACAGATCGGCACCTTCCATAACAACTATACCGAACCTGCAATAATCTTCAATTGTTGTCAGCAAATCGGCTGCGGCATTTACACCTGTTTTGTAGGGCATTTCATATTTGTTCCCCATATGGTCATGCCACCGTGCAAACCTCGATTCGTTCATGGTACTGTCCCACGACTGATGGGTATCTTTCATTCCCAGCGGTTTGAATAGCAATGAATCTGTCAGTTTCCCAAAAGGTACACTGAATTTGTTTTCCAGTGCATGCCGAAGATACTCAAAGCCTTCGCCGGAATACAGATATTTTGTTCCGGGAGAAAAATTAAATTTGAGTTTTCCCTGAGTTTCCCGGCGCCAGTTAGGAAATCCCGTTTGATGAGTCAGGACATGACGTGTTGTTAACTTTGTATGTAAAGGATCGTCGGCAACATCCGGATCAACCCAATACTTACTGAGAGGTTCATCCAGGTCCCATTTTCCTTCTTCGACTAATTTCAAAGTCAACATCGTTGTGATGGTCTTTGTAATGGAAGCTACATTAAAGATAGCATCGTCAGGCGCCGGAACATCCTTTTGAAGTTCTCCCAATACTTTTGCATATTTGATTGTACCGTCTTCGATAATCCCAATTCCAACGGCTGGTACGCTATTTTCTTTTAACCAGCTTTTTACTTTTTCTTCAAATTGAAGGTTTGCATTGGTATTGGATTGCGCATGCAACGCTGTTCCAATAAGAATAATTGGGAATAATTTTGATAATAAAATTCTCTTGACTTTAAATTTAATAGTATTCATTTTATTCGATTTCCTCCTTTTATTAAATGTCCCGCTTAATTAGATGCCCTGCTGTTGATTATGGTTACAGATTTTAATATTATTTGCTGCGATCTGAGGACGATTTGCGAAAATCCACTTAATTTTAGAAAAGTAAATCTATTTTTTAGTGAACCTTTTTTACGACAAATGCGTCTAATTAAGTGAATTCAATCCAACTTAACAAATTCGAATAATTAACCAATTTAATCCAACAATGGAAAACAAATTTATATTCCGTGTAATTTTATAAAATGGAGAAGAGGAGGACAAGACATTGAAATCAACTACTCTATTTTTAGCCGCGTTTTTGGTTGGTCTGTTTACCGTTTCCACGCTTTTCGCCGATGAAGAAAAAATCGAGCGGAAAATCTATACTACCAAACATGTCAATCCTAAACCTCCGGAGATTGACGGTGTTATGGATGAGCCGGTCTGGGAAAGTGTGGCTTGGGCCACTGGTTTTACACAAAGACAGCCGAACGAAGGAGAACCAGCGACTCAGAAAACGGCATTTAAAATTCTGTACGATGACAAAAATCTCTATGTGGGTGTGCATGCTTACGATACACATCCGGATTCTATTGTCAAGCGCATGTCTCGGAGAGACGGATTCGAGGGGGATTGGATTGAAATCAATATCGACAGTTATTTGGATCACCGTACGGCCTATTCTTTCAATGTCAATGTGTCCGGTGTGAAGGGAGATGAAGCGGTCTCGAATGACGGAGACAATTGGGATGCGAACTGGGATCCGGTCTGGTATGTGGATACCAGCGTGGATGATCAGGGATGGGTGGCCGAAATGCAGATTCCGTTCAGTCAGCTCCGGTTTTCCCATAAAGACGAACATGTCTGGGGTTTCCAAATAAGCCGGAAACTTTACCGTGAGGATGAAATCTCCGTATGGCAGTTTATTCCGAGAGATTCACGCGGCTGGGTCAACCGGTTTGGGGAAATCCACGGTCTGAGTCACATTTCCATGCCGAGACGCATCGAACTGCTTCCCTTCACAATGGGACAAACCGAGAAATTCAAGGGAGAAGCAGGCAATCCGTTTGCCACGGGACACGATAGCAAACTGGATTTCGGATTAGACGGCAAGATCGGTGTGACCAGCCATCTGAATCTCGATTTCACATTCAATCCGGATTTCGGTCAGGTGGAAGCAGATCCGTCCGTGGTGAATCTGACTGCATACGAAACCCGTTTCGATGAAAAGCGGCCTTTTTTTATCGAAGGCAGCAATATTCTCGATTACAAATTCATGATCGGAAATGGGGATTTTGGATATGACAATCTGTTTTATTCTCGGAGGATCGGCGCCTATCCGCATCATGAGCCGGATACAGGGGATGATGAATATCTCGACATGCCGGAAAGCGCCTCGATTCTGGGCGCTTTAAAACTCACCGGCAAAACACAAAATGGGTATTCCATCGGTGTTTTGGAAGCGGTAACTTCCAAGGAAAATGCAGAAATCGACAATTTAGGAAAACGTCGTAAAGAGGCTGTGGAACCCATGACCAATTATTTTATCGGACGTATGCTGAAAGATTACAACGAGGGGGCAAGCCATATTGGAATGATGGTCACGAATACGTACCGCGATCTGCATGATGCGAGTCTCAATTTCCTCAACAAAAACGCCACAACCGGGGGCATCGACTGGACGCATCAATGGAAAAACCGAACCTATACTTTCGTGTTTAACAACGTGTTTAGTCATGTGCAAGGGTCCAGGGAAGCCATTCTCGAAACGCAGGAAGCATCACCCCGGTATTATCAACGTCCCGATGCGGATCATCTTAAGTTGGATCCCAAGCGAACTTCACTGACCGGTTTCGGTGGGACCAGCTACTTTGCCAAGTTCGGCGGCGAGCATTTTCAATATATTGCCGGTGCGACCTGGCGCTCTCCGGGTCTGGAGCTCAATGATATGGGGTATCTGCGTCAGGCTGATGTTATTATGGAATTTATCTGGTGGCAATATAGAATACAGAAACCGTTTTCAATTTTCCGGTATTTCTATCTCGGATTCAACCAGTGGAAGGGTTGGAATTTCGGAGGAGAGGATACGTTCAGCGGTGGTAATATCTATATGGATTTGCAGTTCAAAAACCAGTGGTATGCCGGCGGGACTGTATCGGTGAATGGCAGAGATCTCAATGTCAGTGCGCTTAGGGGCGGACCCTCGCTTTATCTGCCGTCACGATGGGGATTCTATTCCTATTTGCAAACGGATAATAGAAAGGCCTTACGGCTGTCGGGTGATAATTACCATTCAATTAGTAATGATAAAATTTCTTTCCAGCATAACTATTCAATTGATTTAACCTGGAGGCCTATTAATGCCTTGTCGATCTCTGCAGGCCCGTTTTACAACATCAATAAGGACAATCTTCAATATATCGACACTTTCGAAAAAGACGAGGAAAATCGATATGTGTTCGGACGAATCGATCAGAAAACAGTGGGAATGACATTGCGTTTTACCTACTGCATCACACCCAATTTGACCATTCAGTACTATGGCCAGCCTTTTGTTTCGGCAGGCAAGTATACGCATCTGAAACGCATCACCGATCCAAGAGCATCGGAATACAAGGATCGATTTCATGAATTTGTAGGAAATGAAATCAGCTATGATCCGGATTGGGAAGGGTATGACATTGACGAAGACATTGACGGAGCAACGGATTACTCGTTCGATAAACCCGATTTCAATTTTCGGCAGTTCCGGTCAAATTTAGTGGTTCGCTGGGAATATACACCGGGTTCGACCTTATATTTTGTCTGGTCGCAGAACCGGACTGGTGATGACAATATCGGAGACTTTTCATTCAGAAACGATATGAATCAACTTTTCGAAGTCTATCCGCACGATGTGTTTTTAATCAAGATCAACCGGTGGTTTTCGCTGTAAGAATATAGCGAAGATTGGAATAAAACAAAACGTCCCGGGATCAAATCTTCGGGACGTTTTTTATTGGTGAGTTTGTTCATTGCGGCGGAATGATTCAAGCAGGATGCGTGGTACGCATCCTACTATTTGTGATTTTGTTGATCGGAACGATACTCGTTTTGCAATTCCAAAAGCACATTCAACGCGAGATCGGCTTGTGCCGACGGGACAAAAATATGATCGTGAAAATAGGCGGCAATGATATTTGCGCTGATACCTGCTTCGGCCAGTTTGGTCGAAACCGCTGCGGTCAAGCCCACACTGTCCAAACTTGAATGCACCAATAATGTAATCGCTTTATAGCATGATTCATAGTGAAGATTGTATTCGTCGGCGTTTTCTTTCGGGATAATTAGCGTGAGGCCTTCTTTTTCCTGATAGGAAGCGATTGGGTTTAAATGGGCAAGATTGCCATAAGTGGCTTCAGGAAAAGTACAGAATACAAATTCTGTTTTTGATAATTCAGGATTTAATTTTTTCAGGATCTGATGTTTGTCTTTGATACCTGCCATATTGTTGCGCTTACTACTTACCGCTTATTTATCTTTTTTTAATCTTCCTGAACCAGCCAGTCCTTCGCCTCTTCAATATCATCAAAAGGTTTCACTGCCATGCCGGTGAGTCGAACGACGGCTCTCAGAAAAATCCTCCTGTAGCCGCTGACTCCTACTACGGCTGTCTTCTTCATTTTTTCTTTATCTTTATTTGCAGACTTCGTGATGTAATCGACCATTTCCGGATTACCGATCGTATCGGTCACATCGACCAGCAAAAGCACCGAGTCGTCAGGCTGAGAGATCGTGATGCTGGTCGAATTATCCGCTTCCTCTTTGAAGGCTTCAAAATCCTGGAATCCGGAATAATCAGCAAAGAAAATTCTCTTTCCTTTATGTTCGATCCATCTTGATTTCACAGGCACCTCTTTATTTTTTTTACAATAATTGGATTATTGCAGTTTGGATTCACCCCGTCTTTGTCTTAAGTCTTCTTGAATTTCTTTGATACGTTCTTTGGTCAGCGGATACCGCCACATACAGAGAATCGCTCCGGTCATCGCAGCTACGGGAACGACGATGTAAAACCACCGCAGTGTAAAAAGCTGCTGCATGGTCGGGTGAAGATCTTCGCCTTGAAATCCCAGCTTAACGAGCACCCACGAACTCACGGTGGAGACCAGGGCAATGGCCAGTTTGTTCATAAATCCGAATACGGCACTGTACATGCCTTCCTGGCGCTTTCCTGTTTTAAGTTCATCGTAATCGCAAATATCCGCACTGAACGAGCCGTTCAGTACCCAGCAGGCACATAGACCGATATTGATCACCACGGGCGGAATGATGGTCAGGAACGGATAGTCGGGTGTAAACAGAAACCAGCTGGAAAGATATCCCAAAATGCCAATAAGCAGGCCAGTGATCAATACTTTTTTCTTGTCAAAAAATTTGGAGAAATAGCCGATGGCAAACATGCTAAGCAGCTGAAATATTGCCTGAATGAATCCCGTATACATACCGATGGTCGCCATGAGCTGTTTGCTTCCCTGGCACACATAGTAGAGTGAGATATATGTTAACAACGGGATCATGAAGAAGAGACCCACGAATACAAAAAAGACCGATCCAATGAGCAGGAGGAAGGGTTTATCTCTTAAAGTCAAAGAAATGGCCTGCCAGAGTTTGGTTTTTTCCTGTTTGGCCTTGGCAAAGCGTTCTCTGCAGAACAGGGATGGGATAATCCCGGTAATTAACATAAGCACGGCAATAATAGCCCCTACATATCTTGCTCCAATCACTTCATCGCCACCCCAGATGTTTTCCATGAGCGTGATTTTGTAAAGCGAGCCAATTCCCGCACCTACGATAAAAGAAGGTGCAACTCGGAAAGCCATGAGACGTGTCCGTTCATTGTAATCTTCCACCATTTCTAGTCCCAGGCCACTGAAAGGCACGACCCATACTGTAAATGCCATGTAAAACAATGAACAGATGGCAATCAGATAAATAGCAGGCCAGAGCTGTCCGTCCATTCTTGGTGTAAACCAGATTGCCGTAAACAGCAGAGACATGGCGATAGCACCGGCAAAAACCCAGGGTCTTCTCCGTCCCCAGCGGGATTTTGTGTTATCCGTGATGCTCCCCATCAGGGGATCGGTAATTGCATCGACAATGCGTGAAGCAGAAAGTGCCAATCCGATATAGAAGGGACTGATTCCCATGCCGACTCCGAAAATCGGGTAGGCAAGGGTCAGAAGTGCATTGTTGGCCAGATTCTCAGCAAAGCCGCCAATTCCCCATAAAAATTTTTGAAAAGCGGAAAGCGTTGGTTTTTGTGACATCGATGTTCTCCTCCCTTGCTGGATGTATTCCGTTCAATAATAGGATGAAGGCCGTTGATTCTGCCACTTGGTCGAAGAATGGTTATTTTAGCAGAATGAATTTTTTGTTTTCGGAATACGCCTCAAACTTGATTTGATAGAAATAATCTCCGCTTGGAAGAGTGGAACCGTCAAATTCAAATTGATACGTACCGCTTTTCAATTCCTTATCGACCAGGATTTTTAATTTTCTACCCAGAAGATCGAAAACAGTGAGTGTGGTATGTCCCTTTTCAAAAAGATCGAAAGAGATCGTTGTGATGGGATTGAACGGATTCGGATAATTTTGATGCAGGCGGTATTTCTGCGGACTGGATTCGACAAAGGGCCGAACTCCCGAACTGATAAGCTGATCCTTCGGTTCGTTTCCGCTGTCGTCGTACTTCCATTCCGATCCGTAATCGATATATGTATCGGACGATCTCAGTTTCAAATCGAAAATCAAATCCGAATTGTCCATACTGTTCTGATGGATCTCCACGGTAATCAGGTTCAATCCATTTTTGAGAAGGGTCAGGTCGTCTTCATCGAAGGAGAAAACGGTATTCCCACTGACATCAGTGGATGCGTCCGTATTGTAGTCGATTTCAGAATCCGGCATGTTGGTTCGTCCGATTTCGGATCCATTGACATAGACAACGCCTCCATTATCGTATTTCAAAATGGCCGACATACGGGTGAGCGAGGTGGCATCGTCTAACTGAAACCAGTGTCTGAAATAGGCCGTTTGCACCTGTGCAATTTCTGTGGCTTCATTACCGTTGTTTCCAAAACCGAGCGGGGCCGATCCCAGTTTCCAGGCCGTATCGTCAAAGTTACTGTCGTACCAGCGCTGGATGTGTTTTGTCGTATCTACTGAAAAAGTAATCACCGCGGAAGTGTCCATCGCATTGTTGCTCAGATCAGCAGCACGCAGATAGTAGGTATATTGCTGATTGTGCACACACGGGATGGACACTGAGTGTTCTCGTTGTCCGGTGATCGTAAATTCATTTTCCATTTCATCGTAAGATTTGTCCTCCGTACTGAACCGGACTGTCGCGTAGGAATTCGTTTTCACCTTTAAATTGCATAAAGTGCCGTAGACAGTGAAAGGAGATTCGGGCAATTTTGTAAAATAAGGAGGCAAAATATCCTGATAGGGCTCCCAGGCATCGATCGTATCGATGGTTGCGATGAGCCGTTCTGCAATTTTATGATGGGTCTCGACATTCGGATGGCCATTGTTGACATATCCGCCTTCATAGTAGGGATAAAATGTATAGAATACGTCGTGGTTCCCGTTATTATTTTCTTCGGTTACCACTTCGGAAATGGTTTGCTGCATCCAATCGATGTGGGCGGCCACGGCAAGAATTTTCACACCGGGGTAGTTATCTCGGATCCTCTGAATAAATTCATGGTATCGTGACTTGTACAGAACGGTCTCATCGGGCGCGACACCCTCTTCGTATCCTCCGAAACCGGAATAATCATTCAATCCCAGTCCGATGACGACCAAGTTGGGAATCCAGTTTTGAAAATCCCATTCGGGGTCCTCCGTATACAGATGCGTTTGATCGAAAATACCGGGAATATTATTGGCAAAAGAACCGGTCCAGTCGAGTACGAGCCCCCATCCTGATAAACTGGTCATGTGATATTGTGCTCCATAATTGCGAGCGGTAATCGGCCCAAAGCCTTCATAGATGTTCGTATATTGCGCATCACCGTCCGGGGGTTGACCGGGTTCCGTGTATTCATTGCCGGAAGCGCTGGTGTAGGAATCACCAATAAACTCAATTTTTCGAACCGTCTTTTCCGGCGGAGGCAGGAGTGATTTTCCGTCATCCAGGATAAAACCGTGAAATGAGAATTTGGTCCATGTGGTTTCGCAGCGCTTGGTAAACAAAATGGTGTGGATTGTATCTGCCAATCCTGAAGCGAGGGTATAGGACGCGGTCCCGGATTTATTGCCTTTGAAAATCGAGTACAACTGATCATCGATAAAAACATTGTAATAGACGTAATTATCGTTTAGCTTGACTCCAATACTCGTTCCTTCGAATACGGCGTAAATGTATACACCTGGCCAGGAGTGGGAAGGGGACAGAGGATCGGAAAAATCCCACCGGCCAAAATATTGGATGTAGGGGTGATCCGCGTTGATTTCAACGGTGGAGTAAAGCGAACTTGCAAACATGCAAATCAGAAGCAAAAGAATCGTCAATGAACGGTCTGTTTGTCCCATTGTAGTATTCCCTGATATTTTGTAATAATTGTATGATTTCGAAGACAACCGATGTTTGAAAAGCTCGCAAAATTAATGTAAAAAATCAAGTCATTTTTGAGCAATGGCAATTTTAATTTTGAAAACAGACGCGAATCGGAGTTCTATCATTTTAACGCATTTTGTTTGTTTCATAAAACCAGTTCCCAATAGGAGACATCCGGCATGGGATTGTGATAGTAGGGTGAGGTTTCTTTAAAGCCCAGTTTTTTATAAATGCCAATCGCAGCTTGGAAGGAGTTGTGTGTATCGAGACGCATCTTCGTATATCCGATTTCTCTAGCTTTTTCAACAATCAATTCGGCTAGTTTTTTCCCGATACCTTTCCCTTGAAATTGTTGCCGAACGAAAAAACGTTTCATTTCACAGATACTTTCATTTAGCGGTTTGAGCGCAATGCACCCTGCAATATTTTCGTTGAACAAAGCCATTAGAATCGTGCCGCGAGGAGGCGCATATTTTCCAGGAAGAGAAGTAACTTCCTTTTCGAAATCCTGAAACTGCAAATCAAAACCCAGCCAGGCTTCGTATTCTCGAAACAGCTTCTGGATTTCGTCGAGCTGTTCCTTAGATTTAACTTCGATAATGTTCAGCATATCCAATTGGGATTGTTTTTTTGAAACCATGTACTTTCAAATATAAAAAATAGTGCGAGTAAAAAAAATGATTATTTTGAGTAACCATTTGATCATATGAACTGTCTAATATAGTGATAACCGAGACAGGAAAGAGTTGAGGATTGAATGAAGTGGGAGGAAATAAAATGAAGGAAATTACGCGATCCGAAGCCGAAGTGTTATTCCTAATGCATTCGGTCAAAGATCGTGCAGTCAAACAGACGAATCAGGAATTATCCATCGTAATGGCTATATCTGACAGTGACAATCTCATTGTCAGGTATAATATTCCAACGAGAGAAAAACGTTATTTTCTGAGATCGAAATGATGCATATCCACGGATATTTATCAGATCCTAATTTGATGTCCTTATTTTGAGGCTCTTATCGCATCGAGCCGCTTTTTGTTTTCATATGGTTCGATGAAACATCGATAATCCTCTTCGGAAATTTCTGCATTGACTTTTGCTTTTATATCTTCATAGACGACAATTCGCTCTTTTAATTTTTCACAGATGTAGCTGTCACATTCTCCGCAATGGGCAACTCCTTTTTCGATCACGCAAGGCCGAACAGGGCACTCTTTGTCCAATAAATTGGAAGTCCTAGTCATGCAGCCATCGCAGGTGATTTTTTCTGCCGGGATTCGGAAACCAAAATACTTGAACCAACCATCGCTTAACTTCTGTTTGTTCTGCGGATTTTTCTCGATATTGGGTTTGTAGGCTTGACAGAGATCGCATCTGAATCCGCATCGTGTGAGAATGGCTTTCATGTAATTCTCCTTATTTTATTAAGTGAAACATTGTTTTAGTACTATGAGAATACAAGTCAAACTTCTTTTAATTTTTCATTTATTTTCGATTTTATTTCTTTGTAAGAGGGTACGTGTCTATTAAATAGATTCTCGCCATTGATATAAAGCCGCCAATCCATCCCATATTTTTTCCGATTTTCTTTTTGACTCATATCCATGCTTTCGAATATGACTCGATCATCAAATTCACTGGCCGCTTTTTTGGCAGCAAAATACACCGAATTTTCCGAGCAGCACTGTCCGCTGAAAAAGGAGGTGACTTTTACTTTCCTCGGAATCAATTCCTGTTGAAATTTCCCTTTCATCCATTTTGGCGGAACAGCATCCTCTGTAAACGCTTTCCACAAAAGTACGAACCAGTCGATCTGGTCTGTCTGCTCGTATCCTTGTTTTTTGAACCAAGGTGCGTTCATCCAATAGGGTTCGGACAATCCCCAGACAGCCAATCCCTGTTTTCCAAGGGATTTGACATCGTCTTCAACCGCTCTTAAGAGAGATTTTCCTATACCTTTTCCCTGATGGTTTTTTAGGCCCTTCTCGTATCCGTGAACCCAGATGCAGTTGACGATATAGAGATCATTCCCTTCGGCATAAGAGAATTCGATGGGCATGTATTCAATCATGCCGACAGATTTGTTCTCATCGTTCAGAGCAATCTTAACGCGTAATCCCTTTTCCTTCATCTGCTCGACCCATTTTTCTTTGATGGATTTTACTTCAATTAAATCTTTGTTCCAATCTTCGAGGCAGACATAGTAAAGCGGTTCGATTTTTTTTGTGAGGTTAATGATTTTCATGACATCTCGCAATTCAGGCAACGAAATCTATTATTTTTTTTCTGGTTGATACAAGCCCGCTTCATTGACGAAGAGCAGTCCGGCTTGATGCGAACGTTCGTCGATTTTTGATAGATTGTCAATCATAGAGGGAGTAAGAAGCTGCATTCTGCGAATGGTATCCAGCCGTTCCGCGATGCGTTCCAGATGTTCATCACTTATCATCCAGTTCCATTTGTCGAATGTTCTTAAATTCAGGGGAACCGTGTGACCCCGAAGTGTTTTTTCGCCCGTCACATTGTAGTATTGTTCAAAGTAGGACATCACCAGTTCGCGCAGGTTTCGATAAATCGGTTCACGGAAACGCAGACCGACAAAATTGGATTTTGCCACAGCACCCCAGGATCGTTTGTATTTGTACAAAGCCAGCAGATGATCGTCATCCCGCTCATTGGGGATCATGTCCAGAATAAGGGGCGGATATCCAATTCTGCGAAGTGCTGCTGCGGCAAACAGGGCACCATCGAAACAATGAGCCAGGCGGTCCCGGAAAACACGTAACGGGCAGCGGTAGAACGAATCCGCGCTGTAAGTCAGATCATCCAGAAAATCCTGGATTTTAACTGGTGAGGTCAGTCGATCCAGAACCTGGCGTTCGGATTTCTTTAATGCTTGATCTATGGTTGTTGTTTTTGTCATAGCATTATAAAAATTGATATTTTTTTATGTTCATTAAAGATAAGTGACTCCAACTGGAGGCTTCCTTGACATTTCGGCTTACCTGAAAAATTTAGGGAAGTTCCGTGTAAAAGGCAAGTTGAAACTGGCATTTTTCAAGATATGTGTATACAGCATGGAAAATTGACTTTAAAAGCATCATCGAGGGCCAGGAATAAAATTTTCGATCCCTTTGTCTAATATGATGTGTCCAGGTTTTGGGTGAATGAAGCGTTCATATCCGATCATCTTCTGTTTCATTTATGGAGCAGCTAAGGATATAATTAAGAGCATTGTGAGGGAGAAAAACCTGTACTGGGGAGAAAAATATGCTGAAAAAAAATGTCAGGCTTTTATTAGCCTCCACTTTTGCATTCTTATTGTTTGTCGTATGCAACAATCCAGAGGTACTCGATTTTGTTCAGGACGGAAATAACGGCGGTGATGCCGGTGTTGCCAATACCACTGGTAGTGAAAAAACAGTGGCAGATGCTATGGCAGATAATTGTGGGGATCATGAAGAAGCGGAAGATTATATCTGGAACAGCTCCGACGTTATTCAAATCGTATTGAATGGAAATTCAATAACGGTAAACGGGTCTGGCACTTCCGTAAATGGCAGCAAAGTAACAATTGTATCCGCAGGGACATACAGTATAAGCGGTTCCCTGAGCGATGGACAGATTATCGTGGATACTGAAGATGAAGGCGTTGTCAGACTCATCCTAAATGGAATCGATATTAGCAGTTCTACGAGCGCTCCTGTTTATATCAACAACACCGATAAAGCCATTATCATCCTTAAAGATAACACAGTAAACCGCGTAACAGACGGAAATTCATATATATTTGAAAATTCCGAAGAGGATGAACCCAATGCGGCCATTTTCAGCAAGGATGATCTCACGATCTACGGCAATGGTTCGTTGACAGTGGATGGGAATTACAATGATGGGATTGCCAGCAAAGACGGTCTCATTATAAAAAACAGTACGATCACTGTCAATTCAACAGATGACGGAATTCGGGGCAAAGACTACCTCATTGTTAAGGGCGGAAATGTGAGCGTGGATGCCAATGGAGATGGTTTGAAATCTGATAACGATGGAGATCCTGAGAAAGGGTATGTTTTTATTGAAAGCGGAAAAATAAACATTACTGCCGGCGGCGATGCCATTACAGCAGAAACGGATGTGCTGATTTCCGATGGAGAGATTGCATTGTCCTCCGGAGGAGGCAGCAACCAATGGATCAATGAAAGTATCTCTGCCAAGGGAATCAAATCATTTGTTACGACCGTTATTGATAACGGTACCATGAATATCAATTCTGCGGATGATGCCATCCACTCAAATGGAAGTCTGGCAATTAATGGAGGTTCTTTTGTTATTTCCTCTGGAGATGACGGTATTCATGCCGATTCTGCTCTGGGAATCAACGGCGGCGATATTCGTATTATAAAATCTTATGAAGGCATTGAAAGCCGTTCGGTGATTTGCGTCAACAACGGGGATATCCATATCGTTTCAAGCGATGACGGTTTGAATGTGGCCGGCGGGATGGATGGTTCTGGGTTTCATGGTGGCGGTCCTGGTAATTTTGACTCTTTTGGTAATTATTATCTCTACATTAATGGAGGCTATATTGCGATTGATGCCGCAGGCGATGGTATCGATTCAAACGGTTCTATTGTTATGACAGACGGGTGTGTCATAGTTCATGGGCCTACTTCCAATATGAATGGTGCTTTAGATCACTCTTCGTTCAAAATTACCGGTGGGTTCCTCGTAGCAGCAGGCAGTTCTGGTATGGCACAGGCGCCTGGGACATCATCGACCCAATATTCAGTACTGTTGACTTTTCGATCCGCGTTTCAAGCGGGCACACTATTTCATATTCAAACCAGTGACGGGGACGGAATCCTTAGTTTTACACCCGCAAAAAAATATCAATCAATCGTTCTTTCTTCGTCAGAGCTTGTAAAGGGTACAACCTATGTTGTTTACTATGAAGGCAGTTCAACCGGTACAGTCAATGATGGTTTGTACCAGGGTGGAACTTATACCCCAGGTACCAAATACACCAGTTTTACTGTTTCCGGCATTCTAACGAATGTACGAAACCGATGATAAAGGAAAAGTATAAAAAAGATACTATAATAGAGACCGATTTGAATTTTGATATTTAATGTTTTCTCTGTACAAAAAGATAATTGGATTAGAGATAAGGATATTTTGTGCAAACCCTTATAAGTTATGGTTTTGAGCAGATTGAATGGCAGGTTGCCTTATTGTCGTTTTTAATTGCGTTTTTGCTTTCCAGTATCGTTGCACTCATATACGAACGTACGTTTCAAGGATTCTCTTACTCCAGAGGACTTGTGCAAAGTATGATTCTGGGCAGTATCGTCTCCTGTCTGCTGATGATCGCCATTGGCGACAATATCGCAAGGGGGATCGGTATCGTCGGTTCCCTGGCCATTATTCGATTTCGCACCAATCTTAGGGATCCCCGCGATCTCGTATTTCTGTTTGCTTCCCTTGGAATTGGCGTTGCGGCCGGCGTCCAGAGTTACGCAACCGCGATCATCGGCACAGCCATCTTTTGTCTGATCGCATACGTTCTTTATATCTCACCGTTCGGTAGCCGCAGGAAACACGATGGATTGGTACGGTTTCAAGTGCCGTCCGGTTCCCGGATCGCTATGAAGGTAACCCACATTATGAAGGAGTATACGAAAAATTTCGTGCTGGTCACAATGCGCAACGTTGCTCAAGGCCAGGCTGTTGATTACGCCTATCAGGTCAAATTGTCGAATCCATCTGCCAATGAAATACTCATCCACAAGCTGGAAGAGATAGACGGGATTCGAGGCATTACCTATACGAATCAGGAAGCAACCGTGGAGATTTAATGCTGACCACACTGCTGAAAAAAATCAAACAAACCCCACATTTCAATGTGTATATCGCATTGTGGATCACCGCGTCGCTCATTGTTTTAGGCCTTTACCGTAACTGGCACATTGACAAAAAAATAATCGGGATCGTGGAGAAAAAATCCCATCTGGTCAGCGCTCAGGAAGCAGGCAGAATTCAAAACATGTTGATCGAAGTAGGGGAACAAGTACAAAAAGATCAGGTGCTGGCAATACTCGATATGTCGGATTTGAAGACAATTCTCGATCAACTAAAGAAAGAACTGGCCGGCATTCAACAGCTCGAAACGGCTCAGCGCGACCGGTATGTCATGATCGTGCAGCAAATGGCATTACAATTGGAGAACGAAGCCTCGGATTTCATGGACAGATTATCCCTTCTCGAATCCAGGAGCACCGAACTCTCCGGATTGAACGCCGAGATCGAACGGCTGAAGAATGCTGAAAAGGCTGGTCTCGGACATAGCAGGGATCTGTCAGATTTGATGCTGAAACGGGACGCCCTCTCCGGCTATTTAAGAGAACAGAGCAAGGACCTGGAAGCACAGGTGCAAAAGATCGAAAAAACCCGGCGATCTCGAAAGGTGTGGGAAAATGCAGAAATCGACAGTATTGCCAAATCCATGTTGCTGGAGCAGATGGAATACGCCGAATCTCTACGCCGTCAGGTTGCCGCTGTGGAACATCGTCTCGCTATGAGAACGGTAGTGGCTCCTTGTGAAGGATACGTGACCGAGATGTTTGCACGCCCGGGAGATGTCGTAGAAGCATTCGTTCCGGTTCTTGCCGTGGAAGAGTCGAAACCGGGATACGCAGACATCTACATTCCTGAAAAATCCGATCTTCAACCTGAACCCGGAATGAAAGTGAAAATTTATTCTTCCCGAAAAGATGGGTTCAATACGACGGGTGTGATCAGATTTGTCCATCCGGGATTTACACAGGCGCCGGAACGACTATCGTTTCGGGGACAGCTTTTTTGGGCGCGTAAAGCACAGGTTGAATTATCCAAAGATCATCATTTGATTCCCGGGGAAGTGGTGAACGCACGTGTCTATCATCGATTCTTTTCAAAGTTGCATCTCTCTCCCTATGCAATCGTTGACAAAAACAGGGTGGTTGATACAGATGATTCGCGTTCGCCGCTTTCCCGTATGGAAGTCCCGAAAGCGCTGTGGGATAAAACCCGCTTCGAACCTTCCGGAATCGCCTGGCTCTCCGACATCGGCAAGTATGTGATCGTAAGCGACGATACGGGTATCCAGGATTCCCAAAGCGATCATGCCGCCTATGTGTTTCTTATGGACGAACAAGGTAGAGTGGATGCGACACCGGTGCCAATAGCAGGCACAGTGACAATCAATGATGTGGAAGCCATTGCATTTGCCGATAAAGAAACCTTTTATCTCGTTTCGTCCCAGAATATCAGCAAGAAAAACAATCGTTTCGAGAGCCGGGAATGGATCATCAAATTAAAACGGGACGGAGAAAAATATACTGTTCAGGAGCGAGTTCCTTTTCTCACGTTGTTGCTCCGATCCTATTCCCGGAATGAATTGCAAACTTTGGGACTTGAAAACTATGAAAGAGACGGGTGTCCGGTCCTGAATATTGAAGGAGCGGCATTCCACGAGGGCACCCTGTACCTTGGCTTGAAAGAGCCTGTTTCTGACGAAGGCGCCATCATCTGGAAATTGGATGACGTGGATACGATTTTCAAAACGGAAAAACTTAGGCCGAATCAAATATCCCTTTATGGTCATGTCCATTTAGGTAGCTGGAAAAACAAACCTGCCGGCATTTCCGATCTGATTTTCGACCAGTGCGGTGTGATGTGGGCACTTGCCACGATACCCGATGTTCACAAAGATGATCGGATGGGCGGGCTGTATCGTATCGATCGTTCCCCGGATACACGCCTCGAGGCCAAATGTATCAGTACTTTCTTGGGATTAAAACCGGAAGGTCTCTGTCTGCATGACACGGATCGTTTTATGGTCGTGTTTGATAACGATAATGAAATTCCTCTCTTCTGTTATGTGAACGTGGAGTGATTATGAGCAGTTTTTCTCTGGTTATCAAAAAAGCAGATAGAAAAATAAGAACGATCATTACAGGCTGCATCCTCATTGTGAATGTTTTATTTGTGTTTGCTGTTCCCGTTTTCGCGCAGGCAGATGCCGGAAAGAAGGATGCGGCCGTAGAAATCGTTTTCCCGATTGATGGAAGAAAACTGACTGAACAGCAGATTATCACAATCGCTTTGGAAAACAACAGAAAACTGAAATCATTGCATACAAGTGTGGAAATCGCAAATTACCGGTTACATTCCAACTTGATTCGAAATCCCGAACTCCGGATCAGTGATGTTTCTACACGTTATTACACGGATGAATTCGATGAGATGAGAATCGGTCTACGCTGGCGGGTGCCAGACCTTGGTGAATTAGGCGAAGCAAAACAGCAAGCCAGAGTCCAATGGGAGGAACGAAAGATCGAGGAAAGCCGTTACCGGCAGCAATTCATCGCAAATGTCCGAAAAGAATATGCGGACATTTTGATGTATGACCAGTTGGTGGAACTTGCACAGGAAAAGGTATCCAAGGAGTACGAGCGGATTCGCATCGTTGAGCAACTCGTAGATCTGGGCAGTCGTTCCGTTGTTTATTTTACGAAAGCAAAAATGTGGCATGCCGAGTCCGAGAATGATTTGTCTAGAGTCGTTCAGAACCAAAAATTGGCACGCAGAAAACTATCCAGTCAAACCGGCCTTTCTGAGGGTATGCCTCTCATCATGAAGGAGTGGCCAGAGGTAACGCAAGACGTGGATACACTCATCAAACTCGCCGTTGAAAAACGGCCGGAAATGGAACTGGTACGACAACGCATCGAATTGGCGGAAAAGCAGAAACGGCGCGAGCATTTGAAGCTGATTCCATGGCCGAACTTCATCGATGTTTCATATCACATCGAAAAAAAACGTAATAAGGACTGGGGAGAATTCATGACTGGAATCGCGCTTCCCCTTTTCAACTGGAATTGCGGAACCATCAAAGCGACGAGCCTTGCCGTGAAAAAAAAACAAGAAGAATTTGATGCGGCAGGGGAGTCCATCGAAGAGGAGGTCAGGTCCGCTTACATCGCTTATGAAAATGCTTTGCTGGATTGGAAAGATTTCAGGAAAAGTGCCGAAGCTCTGATTGCAGATGCGGAGAATGTCGTTACTCAGGCGAAAGAATATCAAACCCTAATGCCGGATGAAGTGATAGAGATGGAATTGACGGTCATTGATACAAATAAACTCATGATCGAGAAAAGACGAGATCTTGCCCATGCGTTTATTGATCTGTACTGTGCCATCGGAATTGAAAATGCTGAAGAATATCTGCAATGATTGAACAGATAAAGACGTCAGAAGACGCGAATGAAATAACGCGTTATGAATTGAAATATGCCATTACCGAAGAATTGGCCGCTGGCATCCGTGACTATATCAGGAATATTTGTACTCTGGACAAACACGTTCCTCCCGGAATGAATGGCTACCTTGTCAACAATCTTTATTTTGATACGCCAGATCTACAATTCTATTACGATTCAAAATTTCGCAAGCCCATACGTTACAAACCGCGTGCACGCTTTTACGGTGAAAAGGCAACCGATACCATCTGGCCGGAAATCAAATACAGGCATGCGAGTGTTATTTGGAAAAAGCGATACCCTGTTTCTGTCGAACACTGGCAGGAATTGTTTTTTCAGAGAAAGACAGAACGGAGAGAACCCCTCGTTAAAACACGACTGGATATTTTTGACGATTTTATTCACTGGCATGATGTCCGTTCCGTTCTGCATGTCCGGTATTTTCGTGAGCCTTATGTAACCGATCTTGAAGGATATGGACGGGTTACTTTTGATCGCCAGTTGTGTTGTCGTTCCACAGGTGGCTCCATCAACCTAGGGTATGATGAACAGGATATGGTTTACTATGATGATCCCGCAAGCTGCAAGAACGACGATACGCCCGTGATTTTGGAAATCAAAGTGGAAACCTTCGTTCCTGTCTGGGCCGTCGAATTGATTCGTACGTTTCAACTAATGCAGCGCGCATTCTCAAAGTATTGTTATGGAATTGATTATCTAATGGGATATTGTGATAACGGTAGAAGAGCCGTACTCGACTGGAATGAATGAAATATTCGATATGTTTTGTATCACGCAGGAAAAGACCCGGTTGTCAATTCTAAAATTCCAGAATGATAGAATCATTTTTCACTTAGCTTTGTCCTCAAATTATTGTGCATTTATCAAGGTCAATTCGGAGTAAACGAGTTTTATATGTTCCATAACGATAAACCGGTTTCCTCGTCATAAGATCGATGAAAAGAATCGCCTTTAAACGCTTCTAAAATAAATTCACATGCGAACACGATTGTTCCTGGAGCCAAGTGACCTCCATAGGCTTTTTCTGTCTCGTCAGCAAGCGTGATGTGTGCATGAACAAAAGGTTCTCCATCTTTAAGAGAGATGTTTCCCAGAAGGGTCAAAATTTCGAGTGAACGGTCAAGTATTGTGAATTGATATTTCTGAGTTTGTTGGTTGAAAAAACCAATACACGCTTTCTGAACGGCTCCGATAGCTTGAACACGACCCAACCTTACATGATGAGTTTTACATATCTCAGTAAGTTCTTCCAGCAAGTCACAGCCGTGATTCAATTTTCCCATGATTATTTTTTTAGATCGTACCTGTTTGGATGCGGACATTTTTCTTTTTCCTTGTTTAATTATTTGACAGAGACTCAAATCGACAGCCAGGCATGACATAACTTGCTTCATCATAGATGGCTGTATCGCCTTTAAATTCTTCCCAGTCGTTCATCAGTTGAACAATTTTTTGCTGGTATTCTTCAATTTTTTCTTCATTAAAAAAACAAAAGGAACAATAAGAAAGTTTTTTACTGTTATTATTGACCATGATTTCCATTCCACCGATTTCCTAAGTCCAGGGCCACGGATTGCCCAGCGGATCACCGGGCTGGATCGTATCGCTGACATCAATTTGCAGATTAACCAGATGGTCGTAGATGATCACATACGAAGGGTCGTTTAAAGAGTGAATCGAGAATTCATAATCGTTGACCTCTTCCTGATATTCGATATGTTCTACCTCGCCCTCGGCAATGGCAAATACAAAAGCGTTGTTTTTGATGATGAAATCCATTGTGGGTAATATTTTTGGATTCCCCTGGTAATCGATCGTTTGTGCACCGAATTCGCCGAATATCTTTGGGAAATCATATGTAAAAAGGAAATCTCCGGCCTGATTGGTTTCTTTATTCCAAGTTCCGAATGTGACGCCCAGATTTTCAATAACAAATGGTCTGTTTTCTGGTTCCGGATTGGCGGGATTCTTTTTGCAAGTCAGAAGACCAGCGCATAGAATAATCACAATGGTTTGTATTTTAAAATATGGACTGAATAAGTTAAACCATATAATGGGAATAGAATATTTAATCGATTTTTGCTGTATCACCATATTTTGATCATCATGTATTTGACAAATTAATCAATCACATAACCGATCAACACTCTGTAATGATTCTCATGACTTGTTGCGAGGCCATCGAAAATGGTCTTTTTTGCAAGATCTGTAAGTCCAAACCAGGCGTCAAACGAGAAAATAAAACTGTTCAACTGATAGCCGATTCTTGCTCCCAAATCGGAGGACCATTTCGGCATGGAGAAATCATTCATGACACTTTTTTTTATCCACGATCTTGACGCACTTTTTGGATCGACAGCCGAACCGAAGTATCTCCCCAGAACGTCAAGATGCCAGTTGGCTTTTATGCCCACACCGATTTGTACCCCTTGAATCTCATACTGACAAAACGTGCCCAATTCGAGTGACTTAAACCAGTATTCATCAATATAGCCGTTTGAATAAGTGTCGCTCCTGCCGCCGAATTCATTATAACCGAAAAAAGGAGTAATGATCATTTTGGCCAATGGCGACATTTGATACACCAGTCGAAAGGTGGGTTTTAAAGTAAAAACAAGCCGGTTGCCGGTCTGATTATCAGTTGTGGATTCAAAATATAATTGATTATTCCCGATGCCCAGTTCTAATCCCAATCCTTTTGGAAAGTGCTTGAATGGCTGTGATTCAGCAGCCGTGAAACTAAGAAATAGGAAGATGAGAATACAACCGAATACGAGATTTTTATTCATCGTGATTACCTTAATTGGCAATTATTGGATATAATTTTCAGACTGTTTTTATCTTACAGGGACCCGGTCTTGACATCATTAAAAGCAATTTAAATGAAACCAAATTATCGTCAAATGTCAAGTCTATTTTTGGTTTAATCGGAGATGTAAGAATCCCCACTTTGTGATTTCAAATGATATTATGAGAAGACTTGGCTATTTTACAGAAAAATTGGTTCATTTTCAGATGTAGCATAAGTTGTTATTTTAACTTCTTTAGCAGAGGATAATTTTCTGGATCGTTGATTCGCATCATACGATATATTACTGCCCTTTTTCCGTTGTTTTTTCTAATCGGATTATAAAATTCCCAAACAATTTCCCCGGTTTTGGTTATTTCAAAAACATGTCCTTTGCTACTTTCTGTAATAAGTGTATTTCCGTTGGGACATCTTTGTGCTGCCCCCATATGCGCAGTAAAAAACGATTCAGGTGGATTACCCTTATATTCCCATGTAATTTTTTTGGCAAAGGGATCAAGCTCTATGATGCGGGACTGCTCTTTTTTTGTACCGTTATCAAAAATTAAGATGTTTCCATTTTTCAAGAGTGTAGGATGATGCTGTTTATCTATATTTTCTGGCCCCCAGCTCCAGATTAATTTTTCTTTTTGGATGTCTATAATTCCAATAGTATCTAATTGTCGAACAGAAATTAACACATCTCCCTTTTTACAGACTCGGCTTATATTTTTGTCTATTATTGTAAGGGTATTATTATGAAGAATATCGAAAACGCTATCATGGGTGAAAATAAAGCCGTCGCTACTTTTTTGTTTAATTAGCCTAAGAAAATTTATGGGATTGATTGTCCAAATATATATTTCAACTATTTTTTTAAATGCAATTTTATTCTTTAATATTTTAAAGAATGAAATCTCTTTTTTTATTTTTCCATCTTTAGATAAAATAATGAGATAATCATTAAGGATAGGCACAGGTATACCGAATCTAAAATATAACTCATTTTTTCTTGACAGAGTATAAATATCTTTATTATTCGCAATCGTGATATCATGATGGGCCCGTAGATTTTTTTCCCACTTTATATCAGAATCCCAGGTCAGGCGCATAAGTAGAGAGTCTCTTATGCTCACTAATAAATCACCGTTGTGAGCCATTTTGACATAATACCACTCTGAAGGAGATTTTTTAGGTAACCATGTGTGTAATACATTTCCATCCATATCTAACAGGTAGGCCCCTGGCAATAGAAAAGAATTATAAATATTGATTCCTTTATTGCATAACCTCTGATCATATTTGGTCACTCCGTTTTTTTCAATAGCATTATCATTAACAACATAGGACAAATAAGGTAAAGATTTAAGTGCCTTGATTGAAGAGGGCTTAATACTTTTTTGTTTTTTCGGAGTTAACGACATAAGTATAAGAATAAAAAAAATAAATATTAAAGAACCAATGATTAGTATTCTTTTTCTATTTATTTTTAATAAATTGAATCCTAAAAACAATGTAAAAATTAATATTCCTATATCTCCCAATAAACTGATAGGATGAAGCATATCAGGGAGACAATAACGATTAATTATCCAGCCAGAAAGTAGAAAAAATAGAAAAGATGAAATTAAAACTTGATGGGTTTTTTTCTTGGTTGTCAGAAGGTACTTTAATAAAAAAAATATTGAAAGTAATGTGACGATATTAAGAAAAAGGATAAAAAGGAAAGGAATATTCATAAATCCTAAAGTATAGAAAATAATTACAATGATTGCCAATATTGATAATTTTCTAAGCATTTTTTTCTCCAGTGAATAGATTTTACCTACGCTAATTACTGTATAGTAATCGACCGTCTTAAACTATGGTCTGAGGTATTTGCAGGTCAAATAGGTTTTACCATTTTCTGTTGGTTTAGAAATAATAAATGGTACTTCCTGAAAGGCGCGATGATAATATTAGCCAGGGTGATTAAGTTGAATCCCAAAATTAACTCAATACTTCTATACCGGCATCATCCCGATTTTCCTTAAAATTATTGATTAATATAACAAGAAGATTTTGGAAAATCCACTTTTTTAGGGAATGTGAGGAAAAATTTTGATTTTATAGCAGAGACCAGAGCCTCTCCTAAAAGAAAATTATGAATTCGCATCAAAAAGATATGACATTTTATGATTTGGAATTCCAAATATTTTTGATAAATTGCCACTAATCGTATTTTGCATTTGCAATGAAAGGAGATTCCAGTGTTGAATTATCGATCCAATGTCCCGAAAATCATGATCGTTTTATTGATTCCCATATTAATGACAGTCATGGCCATTCCTGGCATGGCCCAATCTCTGATTCCCGAAGGCGCAACCCTTGAGCATCTGGAATCCGGATTCCAACTTTGTGAAGGCCCCTTTTGGCATCCAGACGGATATCTTTTATTCAGCGACGTCTGGTCTTCGATTATCTACAAATGGACTGAAGAAGATGGCCGTGTCACTTTCCTCTCTCCGACAGGACAGGCTGATGGCATTAACATGGATCTGGAAGGTCATCTGATTGTGGCCCAGCATGAAGCCAGACAGGTGGGCCGGATTGAAGATGACAAAACGATCACCACATTGGCTGCATTCTATGATGGCAAACGGTTCCACAGCCCCAATGACTTGACAGTAAAATCTGACGGAGCCATTTTCTTTACCGATCCGCCCTGGGGTGGTAATCCCCCGGAACTGAGCTTCGACGGCGTTTACCGGATTCCTCCGAACGGCGGCGATGCGCAACTGTTGGTAAGCGATATTACCTATCCCAATGGGATTGATTTTTCCCCGGACGAGAGCAAACTTTATGTGGACGACTCGAATGGCAAACATATCTATGTTTTCGATGTCGTTGATGATTCCACTCTGGCGAACAAACGCATCTTTGCGACTCTCGATGGAACTCAGGGAGGAGACGGCATGGAAGTGGATGATGAGGGTAATATCTGGGTTGCCGGTTCCGTGGGTGTTGCTGTCTATTCTCCGGATGGAGCTCGGATCGGTTCGATCGATGTGCCCGGAGCCGTCACCAATTTGACTTTGGGCGGTGAGAACGGAAAAATGCTCTACATTTGCGGTTTTAATGATTTGTACAGAATGGACCTGACCGAAGCAACAAGCATAAAATCGAAAATAAACAATCTGCCCAAAGAAATCAAACTGAATCAAAATTATCCCAACCCCTTCAATCCATCCACGATAGTATCGTTTGATCTGCCGAAAGAAATGCGTGTCAAGTTGAGTATTTACAATGTGTCTGGCCAAGTCGTGGACGTACTTGTCGATCATCAAATGAACGCGGGCAGCTATAGGGAAAAATTTGATGCTTCTGCTTATAGTGCGGGGATTTATTTTTACGAACTTCTTGCCGGCAATCAACGCATAATCGGCAAAATGAATTTGATTAAGTAATAATGCGCAAATTCATAAAGTCGTATCACAGAGGTCGGAGTTTTTGCAGGGAGACAAAAGTTCGGTGAAATGGCTAATTATAACATTTTTTGCATATACACTATATCAAATATTTTATTTTTCTTCTTGCAAACTTTTTTAAACCGTCCACATTCTATGAAACCATTTTTTTTATGAAAGGTTATACTTCCTTCATTAAGAGAGGATATGCTGGCTAAAATAGAAGTGATCCCCTTTTTCTTTCCTTCTTGTAAGAGAAAATCAAGCATGATTTTGCCAATACCTTTGCCTGTCAATTCAGGTTTCAGGAAATAGGTTATTTCTGCTGTTTGGGAAAATGTCGGGAAAGGATTATAGGCTCGAAGCATTCCGAATCCCAAAACATTTTTATTTTCATCTTTTGCGACTACAGCAGGGTAGCCTGCACACATTTGAAGAAATTTTTCAAAAAATGCATACGGTAATTTATTCTCAGGGTATGTCGCAAAGCTATTTTCAATATAATAATTGAATATATCCATTATTTCTTTTTGATGTTCTATAGTTATTGGTTCCAATTTCACATTCATATATTATTATCCTTGGTTTTATCGCTGAGGCAGGAGCCTCTGCGGGAAGAAAGCGAACGGTGTGCACGACACAAACCGCCAGGGTCCAGCTATTGCCAACGCTCGTACTTCACGATATCGTCCAACGGAAGTCGTTTCTTCGCCACGGGTGACGCATTTCGGGGATAACCAAGGAGCAACAGTTCCACAACGCGAATATGTGCAGGAATGTCAAGAATCTCTTTCACCTGGGACTCGTCAAAAGCGCCGATCCAACACGTACCTAATCCTTCTGCGGTTGCACAGAGAGTGACGTGGTCGATCGCTATGGCCACGTTGATTGGGTAGCAGGGCTGCCCGCAGGCCATCACGTGACCATCAGTTTCTGCGCAGCAGGCCAATACCACCGGCGCTTCACCAACGAACCTCTGCCCATTGGCAGCGTCGGATAGTTGTTTTCGCAGCGTCGCATCACGGACGACCACGAATCGCCATTCTTGCCGATTGCTCGCCGATGGCGCGAGATGCGCTGCTTCCAGCAGCCGTGTGATAGTATCTTCAGGTACTTCTTTGTCTTGGAATGCGCGCACACTCTTGCGCTTCAAAACAGCTTCAAAAACGTCCATTGAGATATCTCCTTTCAGCAGAACGGCCACGATAACCGCACGCAAAAGCAACCGATCGCTTACCGAAACTTGGGTTTAGACCTAACAACAAACTAAAATTTATGATACGCTTTTGCGTCCGGTTGATTGCGTTGTTAGCCCTTATTGAATTAAAAGCATTTTCTTTATTTGTAAAAAATCCTTTGCTTTGATTTTATAGAAATAAACTCCGCTGCATAAATGTGCAGCATTAAATTTTACACGATGTAACCCAGCATTCCTTTTATCATTAATCAATGTTGCGATTTCTTCTCCCTGTATATTGAAAATTTTAATATTCACAAATGTATCCTCAGGAAGTTCATAGTCGATAATGGTTGATGCATTAAAAGGATTTGGATAATTTTGATGGAGAGCAAACTTCTCAGGGAGTTGATCAGACGTCATTGTCTCAACACCAGTTACAACTGGTGCACTAAACTCTGACGTATTTCCTGATGTATCAGTAGCCGTTGCCGTTATATTCGCCAGTTGAGGCGATGAACTCGGTGTAAAGGTAAAATTCCCCTCAGCATTTGCAATGGTCGAACCAAGATAGAGCTGACCCTGATCATCATCATCATTAAAGATTTCAACGATCTGCCCCCCGCCTGTTGTGCCTGTAACCTGGGTTGTTGTCGCAGATAAAATGGTCGGTGGGGAAATGCCTTCGTTCCCGCCAGAGGTGAGTCCAATCCCCTTCATCTCATTTTTGGATATGGCATTTTCTGAAATCAGATTATTCGTAGCTTCCTGTCCGGCGATATGGATGCCATTGGATTTATTATATCCGATTGTGTTCTTGATTATTCGACTTGAGGTTGAATTCTCGATATAAATTCCATCTTTTTCATTTCCCATATTGAGCTGAAAAGTACTATCGGTACCGATTTCATTTCCTTCAATATGACAATAACCCGATTGATTGACATATATGCCTATACTGTTGTTGAATCCGATCTGATTTTGGAATACATTGTTACTGTCTGAAAACTCAATATACACTCCATACAGATGATTCACAGACATGGCTGATCCTGTCAAATTCGGACCAATGATATTTCCTATAATCCAATTGTTTTTACAGGAATCTCGTATGCTAATTCCAAAGTTTGTATTGCCGGAAATTATATTTCCAGTATACGTTGAGTCCGGTGCTCCTATCATAAAATTGCGTACATTACGATATAGAGAAATTCCATTAAAATTACTGGCAGGTTCCGTACCCCTGGCATCGATCCCAAGATAACATCCTGTAACCAAACCGCCTGACACATCCCATACCCAGATGCCAGCACCATTAAAATGACTGATCGCCAATCCTGCGATAGTCACACCAGAACCTCTGATTCCGATACCGTCAACTTCATTCGTCAGGCTGCCGTCAATCTCGATCTCCGGCCCTTCCGGATTGGTATCCGTACCAATGAACATCGATTGAGAACTACCGTCAAGGTACAGATCATCATCAAGTATCCAAGGCAGCGCGGTTGCAGGCTGAATCGTCCAGACGCCCCGGTTCGCATCATACCCATTGTCCGTCATCGGGATTTGAAACACAATCCTGTTCGAACCCGGTCGGTTCTCCGCCTCCAGAATAGCTTCCCGCAATGATCCGATGCCTGTATCCGCAGTCGTCGTAACCAGTATATTATTGCCGCTATAACCATAAGGCAGCGAAAAAGCGGACGTATTCCCGTTCATATCTGTGGCTGTGGCTGTTATATGTGATAATGGCAACGGGACCTGGTGATCATAAAAGAAATTCCCCGCTGCATCAGCGGTAACAGAGTTCAGGTATATTCGTCCCTGATTATCCTCATCAGCAAACAGCTCGATAATCTGACCTGCCTGTGCTGTGCCGCTGACCTGAGTGGATGTGACCGACGTAAAGACAGGTGACGGCAGCTCCGCATTTCCACCGTCATAGATACCTATCCCTTTTTCAGCATTCCCAGAAATGGAATTTCTGCTGATTGTATTGCCAATCGACTCTTGTCCGCTAACTACAACACCCGTCTTTCCATTCATTCCTATGACATTTTCCAAAATTTGATTATTTCTTGAATCGTAAATATACACACCTTCATCTCCATTTCCCACATCGAATTGCCAGTTCATATCCACGCCGATTTGATTGCCCTGGATTATATTGGAATCTGAATTTTTTTGTATCCAGATACCGGTATATTGACTCGATCCAATCAAATTGAACAGCACCTGATTGCTGTCGCAATCTTCTGAAATATATATGCCGTGCAAATTCGATTCCTCCATGGCCGCATTTTCCACATTGGGTCCGATGATATTGCCAATGATATAATTATTACAGCAGGAATCCTGAAGCATGATCCCGCCATCACTATTGCCCGAGATAATATTCCCGGCCAACGTTGAATCTGCCGCTCCAATCACGACATTTTTTACATTGTGACCAAGATAAATCCCCAATTGGTGACCCATTGATTGTAATCCTTTTGCATCGGTTCCGATATAACACCCGGAAATCAGCCCGCTTTTAACATCACATAAATATATTCCTTCGCCGTCAAAGCGGTTAATGACCAATCCTGTGATAACCGCTCCTGAACCATATATACAGAGGCCGGAAGCATCGGTGAGCAAACTGCCATCCAGTTCGATTTCAGGACCTTCACTGTTTGTATCTGTCCCAATGAAACCGGATTGTGAATTGCCGTCAATGACCAGATCTTCATCGGCAATGCCATCAAGTGGTGTTTCAGGTTGAATTGTCCAAACGCCTGTATTTGGATCATATCCATCATCTGTTATCGGAACTTGGAACAAAATCCTGTTTGGCCCCGGCTGTGTGTCTGCCTGTTCCAGGGCATCACGAAATGATCCCGGGCCGTCATCGGCTGTTGTGGTGACAATCAAATCGCCGCTAAAAGGATATGGCTCTGAAAAGGGTGAAGTATTGCCGTTTTGATCGGTTGCCGTTGCTGTGATGTTGTTGCCCGTTATGATCCCTGTCCAGGAAAAATGTCCGATCCCATCGCATGACACTTCGCCCAAGATGAGTTCTCCTTCATCATCCGGGTCCCCGAATATTTGAATCAGACTGTTTGGAAGTGACGTTCCCGAAACGGATGTATCCGTAACGGTCTGAATTGTCGGAGCTGAAAGCATTTCATTCCCTCCATCGAGAACAATGCCGTCGGAATCGTTTGCGGTTATTGAATTGGTGAGTATTGAATTCTGAATCGCATTTTCGCCTTCAATCATCACGCCCGCCCCGGTATTATATGCGATTGTATTTAAAAATATCTGTGTGCGGCTGACAGAGCCTTTGAGTGTAATTCCATGATTATAATTGGATAACACAGCATTTGCAAATATTTTGTTGTCATTCGCAACGGATCCGCTGATATAAATGCCTCCTTCCAAATTACCGGCAATTAAATTACCGCCGCCCGATGAGGCTTGCAATATATTCCTCCAAGTACTTTTTGTTCTCTTGTGTTTCTTCGGTAGGGGTACGGGTGGTTGAAGAGGTCCAATGGAGTTCCGCGCTCCCTCGGCAATATACACGCCGTATTGTCTGTTGGACAGTACATCATCAGCCGTGGCATTCACGCCAATGTAGTTATCGATAAGCAGATTGTCATTGGCGCTGGGACCGGATAGCAGGATGCCCGAATGGTTAAAACGATTAATAATGAGCCCTTGTATGGTGTTCATCCCGGATAGTATGAACAGACCATGTGAGGGACTGCCTACGACTTCACTCCCATCTAGTTGAATTTCCGGCCCAACCGGATTCAAGTCACCGGCATATTCTGCCTGGCTGTTACCATTGATATATAAACCGTCATCTGTTATTACGGGCAATGGGCTTTGCGGTCTTATGGTCCATACTCCATTGGCAGCATCAAAACCGGGATCGGATGTTGGAATGTTGAAAACAATGGAATCAGGTCCGGCGTTATTATTTGCCTGATCAATCGCATCACGCAGTGAACCGGGACCTGTATCGTTGGTAGTTGTGACGATTATTGGCGTTATGGTTTCACTTAGCAGATTAAAGGTATCAATCCGATGATTTTCAAATTCTGGATGAAAAAACATACTCTCTGTTTGAGAATAGACCACCGGCTGCAGGGTCACAGAAAAAATAAATGTGATGTTCCAAATAAATGTTAATTTTCTCATGATAGCTCCCCTAATGTTGGATTACTAAATGTTGATTGTCATATATGGCTGACCAGTTGATATTGGGAACATTTGTAGTATCTATGCATATATGCAAGCATCTAATTATATATACAGAGATCTATCCCGATTTCTTTATTGAAGTCGGGATGCTTTTCAGGCAACTATGTTTATATGCTTTTGTGAAAATTCCCCTGTTTCCATCTGAGTCGAGTGATTGTTAAACAGAATTCAGTGCAGATAGAGGATTGAATATTATTGATTAATATAACAAGATGATATACGAAAATCCACTTTATTTAGGGATTGTGAGAAAAATATTTGATTTTATCGCAGAGGCATGAATCTCTGTGGGAAGGAATAAGCAACCAAAGGATGTATATTTACTAATCTCATTATATTGTTAATCGGCCTTTTCCATTCTTTGAAATTGATTCCGAGCAAATAATATTCCTTTTGAAGGGAAAAACCGATTCATCCACCAAATCGATTTGTACCATGTGGGTAGAACAATGATAGCTTTATTCTTTGCAACCAAATCCAATGCTTTTTTTGCAAATACATTAGGAGGCATGGGATGGCTTTTTTCAATTAATTCACAAAGTTGCTGTTTTTTTTCGTCAGATAAACCGCTAAGCACTCGAACGGATTTACCATCTTTCAAGAGAGGTGTTCGGATAAAACCAGGGCACAAAACACTTACGCAAACTCCTTTATTTGCGGCCTCAGCCCTGAGTGATATTGAAAGACCTACAATCGCATGTTTTGTCGTAGCATAGCCTACATTTCCAGGTTGAGGAATAAGTCCTGCCATTGAAGCAGTATTAACGATATGCCCAAATCCCTGTTTTATCATAACAGGGTACACTGCTTGAATACCATTGATTACTCCCCGTAGATTGGTATCCACAATATCGTTCCAATCGTCAATGCTGTAGTGATTCACAAAGCCAAAAATTCCAATCCCTGCATTGTTGAAAATAAAATCTATCCGACCGCTTTCCTTTATTGTTTCTTGAATCAATTGTTTCACAGCAGAAAAGTCGGTTACATCTATTTTTACAGCCCTTGTTTTTCCACCAGTGGCTTTTATTCCCGAGATGACTTCCTTCGCCAATTCTATTTGAAGATCAGCTATGGTAATCCTGCATCCGCGATTTGATAATTCTTCGGCAAGGGCTCTGCCAATACCAGAGGCCCCACCTGTAATGATTGCAGTGGCACCATCAAAGACATGAATCAATTTTTTTGATTTCACAATGTATAGTCCATTACTACTACTAAAGGCAGTTATATAAAATTATTGAAGTCGGAATACTTTTACAAAATTTTCCCTGCTTCCATTTGGATCGAGTGATTCATTAAACAGAATTCAATGCAGGTGATATAAAATTATTGATAAATATAATAAGATGATTTGCGAAAATCCACTTTTTTTAGGGATTGTGAGAAAAGATTTTGGTTTTATGCAGAGGCATGAGCCTCTGCGGGAAGAAAAAAATTAGTTTTTCTTTTTGGATGATTGCACGTTCCTTCATAGTGAAACCCTATTGGATGTCCAGACTTTTATATAATTTTCAGATTGTTTTCATCTTACCAGGACTTGGCTTTGAAATTATAAAAGCAATTTAAATGAAGACAAATTATCGTCAAATGTCAAGTTTATTTTTGGTTTGATCGGAGATGTGAGAACTCTCACTCTGTGAGTCCAAATAATATTATGGGAAGCCTTATTTAAAATTAGCTATTTTACAGAAAAATTAGTATATTATACACATTAGAAATGTGAGGTGACTATGCTTAATTTTTATATGATCACGGTTCAAAATGAAGATGAGCACTATCTGGATAAAATGTACGAAACTCCCCGTTATACCAAAACCTACGATCCCGAAACCAAAATATATATTTTCAAAATCAAGCGGACTACAACGGGCAAAATTTCTGTGAATTCAGAATCCAAATTAAAATATGGTTCCAGCCTTGTAAGCATCGAGCCTCTTGAAAAGCTGACTGTTTAAGTCTCAGGTTTTCATTTATGTTTGAAATCTTTCCATCAAGGGAAATAAAGTTTTATCGCAGAGGCACGAGCCACTGCGGAAAGAAAAAAGTGAACGTAAAAATAGTTGATCCTTTTCGCTTCAGTATTTTACATAATTTGAACCTCTGCAAGTGAGCCCGAACCCCATTTGTGCCAACGATAAAGTCCCATTGGTATTGTACGTGATCTCACCAGAACCTTCAAAATAAGCGATGATCTGTTCAGGAATAGTAATGACATTCACCTGTGTTAATTCACCATTGATAAAGTCGGGCTCGACACCTGAAAACGCATGTAAAGCTATTAAAAAGTCCAGATCTCCCGAACCGGCATTGATAATCAGCGTATCGCCCGGAAAACTGGTGCATTCGTATGTACCCGCCCAATTCCCGATAAATTTTTCTCTGTCTGCTGATGTGAGCTGGGTGTTTGTATTGTTTTGGTCTGTTTTGCTTGAGGTCGGATTGTCTTTGTCACAGTTAAAGAATAGAGCCAATAATACAATCAGAAAGATGGTTGTGAAATTTTTCATGATGTCCCTCCTTGATGAATAGCATTTCTTAACAAAGTAAACTGAAAATATGATCATCTTAGCAATGATAGATCAAATAAACCGGTTTAGTTTTACTTGAATTGTTTGTTTGCGAATATTGTCACTGATTTGTAAAGATTGAAATTCTCCGAAGGAGCTTACCCCTATTTAGCAGTCATTTCGGCCGAGTATTTCCCGATCATAGCTTCTTTATGATTGTATTTGTAAGTAAGTTTCCATTTTCATATAAAAATATATCATCGAAATCACAATTGTTAATTAATAATGTGATGTGACAGTTGCATTCCCAACTGGCATTAGGCATAACCACTTCAGAAGTATAATAAATCAGTAGTTGACTTTCCTCCAAAAGAATTTTTTCAATATCAAATTCATGAATATCATTTCCCTGATAAATAATGGAAAAAACAAAGCCGGATTCCATTTTCTTCTGCGTGATCAACTTTAATTCGTCCATATCCATTGTTGCTGCCACGCCAAATAGTGAATCAAAAGAAGAATAGTTGCGGATCAAAAGATATGATGGGTTCGTTTCTCCCAAGTAGAAGTTTTTAACAAAGTGATTAGAACTTATCATGAAACTCACATTCCCCTTATCAGGAGTGATTATTGTGGATTTTGATTTATGGCAGAAAGTCGTCGAAACGACTAAGCAGATGATTATCATTATCAAAACGGATTTCATATCCTTGTCTCCTGTTATATGTTTAAGCGAAAATCTACTTTATTTAGAGACCGTGAGAAAAGATTTTAGTTTTATCGCAGAAGCCTAAGCCACTGCGGGAAGAAAATATTATGGCAAAATTCTTTTAAAGTCATTCCATCCTTGATCAAAATATTTTTGATTTGGAGAAAAATACGCTGCACCTATATCTAAATCGCCTGAAAATGGAATTCTATCTTCACCCCAATTACATATTTTACCTTCTGATTTATTATATTCAGTCCATTGTCCAATATATTGATTATTACAATAACTATCCGAAAAATAAGATTCTAAATTATCAGAGTGAATTATATTGTATCTATCAATATACCAATACAGCGTCATTACACCTTCAAATGTACCACTATGCTCTTGATTATGATTTTCCTCAAATTTATAATCACCTATTAACAGCCCCTGGGTTTTAAAATCTTCATCTATAAATTCATCGTCACAACCATAATGCATATTTTTATATTCTCTTATTTGAGAAATTTTTATAGTTCCTTTAAAATCACATTTATTGTCATTTACAAGTGAAATTCCCTCAATCTTATATAGTTCTGGATTTGTATTATTCTTTGATATTCTTGTAAAATAGATCCTCAATCTTTTATGTTCATTTCCAATGAAGCCCAAGAAATTACTTTTCGGTATTAATAAAGTAGAAAAATCATATTCTAAATATTTTTCTTTTACATCATTATCATATAATTCGAGAGATGAAAATTTAGGTTTTTCAAGTTTCTCGATCCATGTCTTTGTTTGCTGCCCATATAAAAGGCTGTAAACAAAAAGTGCTATTAATATATTAGTTTTAATTTTCATTTTATTACCGCCATAACGGTGGGACTAACCAGCCGCGCACCAACTGCCAGTTTTCTTTTTTTAATTTCGGATCAAATTGTAAAAATTAGAAAACATGAATTGTGTCAGCGATCCGTGCTTAGCCTTTTGTTAGTCAAATATTTGTTTTCAAGATCATTCAAACCATTTATAATTTTTTGAATGTCAATATTCTGATAAGCTTGTTTAATAAAATTTTCTGCCTCATCAAATCGATTATTCTTTGTTAAAATTAATAAAGTTTGATCCGCTTCCTGTAAATATGTATCTATTGCCCAATTTAAATGTTCTTCTCCCGCCCAATCATTATTATTATATATCCTAATGTTTGCTTCGAGGCCTTCTTTCATTATCCATATAATATAATCTAGATCGGTAATATATCTATTACAGATTTTATATTCATGATGTTCGATTAATGCTTCCTTGGCCAAATTATAATATTCAGTTGCTAATGAATTGTTATTTTCATCTAAATACTTAAATAATTCTACGGTCTTATAAGATTCGTTTAAGTAGTTATTAATTGATTCAACATCATGAAATAATTGATATGATTTTTTATAATGTTTAATTTTATCCGTTTTCTTATCCCGAATTTCAATTAGTTTATCCAATGCTGGCGGATATTTTTCGCCAAGTTTTACCCACTCACACAAAGCATAAGATAACCGTACACCATATAAAGAAGGTTTATGTTTTAACGCATTATTATGAAACCAAATATGATCTTTTAAAGCACCCTCATAATTTCCTATCTTATAATTATTTTTAGCACTTTCAAAGACTTTATCTGGGTCTTTTTTCTGACAAGAGATAACAAACAAGATAAAAATTAATGAGGTAAGAATAATTTTCTTCATAGTTTTACTTATTTATCATTAACTATTTGATATTCGGACATTTGTAGTATCTATGCATATCAGCAAGCATCTATGCTTATATGCTTTTGTGGAAATCCCACTGTTTCCATTTGGGTCGAGTGATTGTTAAACAAAATTTAGTGCAGTGCAGAAGATGTAAAATTATTTATAAATATAATAAGATGATTTGCGAAAATCCACTTTATTTTTAGAGGTTGTTACAATAAACCTTCCAGGGAGCTTATAGCTCCCTGGAAGGTGAGGGTTAATAATATTTATTCGCGGATGTGGCCGTCGCCGAAGACGATCCATTTGTAGGTGGTGAGTTCTTTCAGTCCCATGGGGCCGCGGGCATGGAGTTTATCCGTAGAAATGCCGATTTCAGCGCCAAGACCGTATAAACCGCCATCCGAAAGTCGGGTTGAGGCATTGACCATGACTGAGGCGCTGTCCACACGGTTGACAAACGCATTGGCGGTCTGAATATCTTTCGTCACAATCGCGTCGGTGTGGGCGGAACCGTATTTGTTAATATGATCAACAGCTTGATCGAGATTGGAAATGACCCTAACGGCCAGAATCAAATCTAAAAATTCCGCGTAGTAATCCTCTTCGGTTGCCGGTTTGACATGTTTCGAATCAAAAGATCGGGTCTTGTCGCATCCCCGAATCTCGACGCCTTTTTCCATGAGTTGAAACAGGACCTTCGGAAGAAATTCCGAAGCGATTTTTTCATCCACAAGCAGGGTTTCCATGGAATTGCACACGGCCGGCCGCTGCACTTTAGCGTTCACGGCAATTTCAAGAGCCATATCAAGATCGGCCTGTTCATGCACATACACGTGGCACACACCCTTGTAATGCTTCAGCACGGGAATGCGAGATTTTTCCACTACGCTTCGGATCAAACTTTCGCCTCCGCGGGGGATGATCAAATGAACGAATTCATCCTGAATAAGCAGTTCGTCCACGGCTTTCCGATCCGTGGATTCGATATAGGCGATGAGGTTAGGATTGATCCGGTGTTTTTGCAATGCCGTTTTAAGAATATTGACAAGCGCCATGTTGGTGTGAAATGCATTGCTGCCGCCGCGGAGAATCACACTGTTGCCGGCTTTCAGGCAGAGAATGGCGGCCTCGATGGTCACGTTGGGTCGAGCTTCGTAGATAATGCCGATCACGCCGATAGGCACGCGCATGCGTCCGACCTTGAATCCCGGGGGCCGCATAACCATGTCCATGATTTTACCGACAGGATCGTTTAGTGTGGCCACTTCTTCACAGGAGGTAATCATGCCCTGGATGTGTTTTTCATTCAAAGCAAGGCGGTCCAGAAAGGCTTTGGACAGTCCGGCCTTTTCTCCGGCGGTCAGGTCTTTTTCGTTTTCCCGAATCAGTTCGGATGCATTTGCCTGGATTTCCTGTGCGATGGTACGGAGTACGTCATTTTTCAACTGTGTGGTTCCTGTACGTAGAAATTCCTGAAAAGCCTGATTGGCCTGTTTGGCCTGTTCGTGTACGGCCGACATGGATTCCTCCTCAAAGTATGATCATATCGTCCCGATGGACGATTTCGCTTCCACTTTCCCGGCCAAGAATGGATGCGATTTCATCCGTGCGGTGTCCTTTGATTTTCTCGATTTCGCTGCTAGAAAATTTGGTGATACCCTTGGCAATCATCTCGTTGTTTGTATTGTAAATACCGATAATACTTCCCGGATTGAACTGTTCTTCGGTCTGGATCACACCACCAGGGAGCAAACTTTTCAATTGATTGACGAGCGCTTCCTCGGCGCCTTTATCCACGATGATCCGCCCGTGAATTTTTTGATTGAAAAAAATCCATTTTTTCCGTTTTTTAGAAATGGATTTTTCCGGTTTGATGAAAGTCCCGACGTTTTCTCCTTCAAGAATTTCTTTGAGTTGGGGATTCTGTCCACTGGTAATGACCACTCCTGTACCGCACTGTACGGAAAGCTGAGCAGCTCTTAATTTGGACTTCATGCAGCCCACGGAAAGCGGATCCTGTTTGTCCTCGATGAGATCGAATGTTTCGTTGTCGATCTTCTCGATCAGCGGAATGATTTTGGCATCCGGATATTTGTGCGGATTTTTGTCGAAGACGCCGTCGGTGTCCGTGAAAAGAATCAAGAGATCAGCTTCCATGAGATTGGCAGTCAGTGCGGAAAGAATATCGTTGTCACCAAATTTCAGTTCTTCCACGGCCACACTGTCGTTTTCGTTGACAATGGGAATGGCGTTGTAATCGAGCAGGGTCTTGAGGCATTCCCGTGCGTGAAGGAAACGCTGACGGTTTTCGATGATATCATACGTCAGCAAGATCTGGCCGACACGAATATTGAACTCGTTAAAAAACTGGCTCCAGCGTTCCATCAGAAGATACTGCCCAACCGATGCCAGAGCCTGAATGCGATTCAGGGCGGTGGGCCGCTGATCCAGGCCGAAACGGCTCATACCGAAACCGACTGCGCCGGAAGAGACAATGGTGAAAGCGTATCCCTTTTCGCGAAAGAAGGCGATATCTTTTACCAGTTGCACAATCCGGTTCTGATTGATGTCCTGACAATTGGTCAGAAGGACTTTGGTGCCCAACTTCAGAACGATCTTTCTGGATTTCCGGATGTGCATGTCCCTGTACAATTTGTTTAACGGTGTCATTTCAAGTCCCGATCAAAACTTGTATCTTCCTGAATCAAGTATAATTTATAATAGAAAATTATTTGTAAATGTCAAGGAATAATTGACAGGATAGTTATTCGAAAGAATAAATATTTACAATATGGAATTTAGTGAAGGGATAAAAGAAAAGTATGCATGTACTTTTCAAGAATTGTCTTGAATTCCCGGGATATTTTAAATAAATTGTTTTTCAGGGTTCTACAAAAAATAGCGGAGAAATGGCGATGGTTTTTTTGACACCAGAGAAACTGAAATCCTTTCGACCGAAACACCCATTTCTGATCGGCATCGATTCGGACGGATGTGTTTTCGATTCCATGGAGATCAAACACAAAGAGTGTTTCTGTCCGGCGTTTATCAACCATTTCGGTCTTCAGGCTGTCTCGAAATATGCGAGAGAGGCGTGGGAATTTGTCAACCTCTATTCCACGACGCGCGGTTTTAACCGTTTTAAAACGGTGATACGATCATTGGATCTGCTGACCGAACGGCATGAAGTCCAAAAGAGACAAGTCGAAGTACCAAAACTGGTTAGTCTCAGAGAATGGATCAAACGGGAAACCAAGTTAGGCAATCCGGCTCTAAAAGCGGAGATCGAACAGAATCCCGATCCCGAATTGAAACAGGTTTTGGGCTGGTCTTTGGATGTGAATGCGGCAGTCAAAAAAATCGTCCGCAATGTGCCGCCGTTTCCGTATGTGCGGGAATCCCTTGAAAAGATGAAAAAAAATGCGGACATCGTCGTGGTATCGCAAACACCTACAGAGGCATTGATCCGTGAATGGCAGGAAAACCGGATCGATTCTTACGCAGAGTTCATTTGCGGGCAGGAACTGGGAACCAAAGCAGAGCATCTGCAACTGGTTTCTGGAGGGAAGTATCCAAAAGAACATATCCTGATGATCGGGGATGCTCCCGGAGATCTGAAAGCCGCGCAGGCCAATGAAGCGCTCTTTTATCCGATCAATCCAGGAAAAGAGGAGGCTTCGTGGGATCGATTTTTCAATCAGGCTGTTGACCGCTTTTTTAGTGGAACTTATGCGGGCGCGTTTGAAAGAGAACGGATTGAGGAATTTCAATCCATGTTGCCGGAAGAACCACCGTGGATGAAATGAGTCGGAGAAGACTGTTTTTTAGGTTTATGTAATTTCGAAAGCAACTTTTAAAATTACAAATGACAAAATCCAAAATTCAAATAAAGCTCAAATGTCAAATATCGAAAGTATTCATTTGAATTTTGTGTTTTGACATTGATTTGTCATTTTCCGCCCAAGGCGGATCCGCCTATAGCGGAGGGCTTTGGTATTTGATATTTTTCTCACAAGAATGAGAATCATGAAAGTTAGTATATTAGGAAATTTTTGATTAAAGTATATTCAACCTGAATGAGGAGATTAAAATGTCTGCTGTCGAAGTTAAACCAGATATATACTGGATCGGCGTGAATGACCGGACCACCGATCTTTTCGAAGGGATGTGGCCTATTACCAATACCGGCGTTTCCTACAACGCTTATCTGATCCGTGACGAGAAAAACGTCCTCATCGATCTGGCCAAGGCGTTTAAAACCGATGAATTCTTCGACCAGATCAGTGAAGTCGTGGAGCCGTCTCAATTGGATTATGTGGTGATCAACCACATGGAGCCGGACCACACCGGTGTCATTCGCATGTTGAGAAAAGTCGCTCCCGAAGTGACGATTCTGTGCTCGGATAAAGCCGTTGAAATGCTGAAAGACTATTATGGGATTACAGACAATATCAAGGTCGTTCAGGATGAAGAAACCCTCTCGCTTGGAAAGAAGACGCTTCAATTTTTTTATACCCCTTTTGTGCACTGGCCGGAAACCATAATGACCTATGAAACGGTGAGCCATGTTCTCTTTTCCTGCGATGCGTTCGGAAGTTACGGTGCATTGCGCGGTGCTATTTTCGATGATGAATGCACCAATCCGCAATTTTATGAGAAAGAGAGTTTGCGGTATTATGTGAATATAGTGGCTAAATTCAGTACACCGGTTCTCAAAGCGATTCAAAAACTGGCCAATTTGCAAATCGCTGTGGTCGCGCCTTCTCACGGTTTGGTCTGGCGCAGCCATCCGGAAACCATTGTCCGTTTGTATCAAAAATGGGCGGAGTATGCCAAAGGAAACAATGAACCCGGCATCACTATGATTTACGGTTCGATGTATGGGAACACGGAAAAGATGATGAACGCTGTCGCACAGGGCATTTCAAGTACGGGCATTGATCTTGAGATTTTCGATGCAGCCAGAACGCACGTGAGTTTTATTCTTCCTTCTCTGTGGATTCGTTCGGGTGTGATGATCGGTGCGCCGACATACGAAGTGTCTTTGTTTCCGCCCATGGCCCAGGTGCTTGAAATGGCTGTGGTTAAGCGCATCGTGAATAAAAAAGCGGCCATGTTCGGAAGTTTCGGATGGAGCGGGGGAGCGGTTAAAAAGTGCAAAAGTATTGTCGAACCTTTGAAATGGGACTGGAT
>CAZIAH010000017.1:0-46384 GCA_964537715.1 uncultured bacterium
TGGAAAGGCACATTCTAAAGCTTGAATATCGTTTTACGGAATATAGAAATCGTTAGGCAAAGAACCTACCCACGAAAAGTGGACAGTTTGCAATAGTTTGGTTATTTTATAGTGGGAGATCACTGATGGGGAAAAAACTTCTTTCTATTATATTGTTTTTTTCACTAAATTTTCAATTACAATTTAATTTAAAAAGATGGGGTGTATTATGAAGAGCATGCTGAAGAGATTATTTTTTCCGGCTATCGGATTATTATCCCTTATCTGGTTTTTAATTCGTGTTATACCAAAACCAAGCCGTGCTGCATATCCATGTATGAAGGCAACTGCACCGCTGGCATCATCATTTGTGATCTATGTGTTTGGAATGGTTTCTTCTTTCTTTATTTTCAAGAGAGCAAAAAAATACCTATATGAATCAAAATATATACTGTTTTCAATTTCATTATTTGCAGGATTGATTCTTGGTATATCAACTTATTTACAAACAGACAAAAAGGTATATGCAAATCCTCAGAAATCTGTTATTGAAGGACCAAATCAACCAATGGGTAATGGTGTAGGTATACATCCCGGTCGCGTGGTCTGGATTCATAATCCGGATGCAACAGATGAAACTTGCACTAATTCGGACGGTGATTATTGGTGGCAGGATGACAACGCGGATCAAAGTGTTGTTAATGCTATGTTATCGGATGCTTTGCAAATGTTAACCGGAGAAACATCAGATGCTGCTGCCTGGAATGCATTATTTCATAATTTTAATCAAACTCATAGTAGAGGGGATGTAGGATATACTTCAGGAGAAAAAATTGTAATAAAAATTAATTTAAATAATTCATTTATGTTTGGATTGGATGCAATTGACACATCACCTGAAATAACATATGCAATATTAAATCAACTTATTAATGTCGTAGGTATTCCACAGAAAAATATCGGTATCGGTGATCCCGGGAGAGATTTTTACTGGGATAATTGTATTGGCGCTTTCCCTAATGTTAACTATTGGGGCTATAATAAAGCTATAGTTCGATCAAATAATTTTGAAATGTTTACAAGTGATGGTGTTATTCAGAATTATTTACCAAAGTGTTATTTAGAAGCTGATTATATGATCAATATACCTGTATTGAAAAAACATCATAGAGCAGGTATTTCTCTTTGCAGTAAAAATCATTTTGGTACTTTTGTTCCATTTAATGATGGTAGTGTCTATAATTGGCATTACAGTCTGCCATGTTCAGAGTTTGGAGCAGTCGTTGATAATGGAGAGTATGGATCATATCGCTGCTTTGTCGACATCATGGGACATAAAGATATAGGCGGTAAAACGATTCTATATCTTATTGATGGAATATGGAGCTCAACGAATTATGCTCATCCTCCAATTAAATGGGCCATGCCCCCCTTTAATAATGACTGGCCTTCTTCTATATTTCTTTCTCAGGATCCTGTAGCCATTGAATCTGTTGGTTTTGATTTCCTCTATGAAGAATTTGATGAAGACCATCCTACTGAAGGTCCAATCAATCCGGATGATGATGACAAAGGTGCTTTTCCTTATTTCGCGGGTACTGATGATTTCTTACATCAGGCTGCCGATCAGAGTAACTGGCCGGATAATATTACTTATGATCCTGAAAATGATGGTACTCCAATCGCCAGCAGTTTGGGGACACACGAACACTGGAATAATGCTATTGATAAAAAATATACACGTAATCTTGGTGGTGATACAGGAATCGAATTAGTCTCTAATCATAATCCGGTACCTGTTATTGAACAAAATGATGACGCAAATCTGGCAGTTAAGGATTTTACTCTGCATCAAAATTATCCTAATCCTTTTAATGCCACTACTACGATCTGGTATAGTTTGTCTAAACCAGCACATGTATCCTTAATTATTTATAATGAACTTGGACAAAAAATTCGAACAATTATTAATGAATTTGAAAATTCGGGAGATCATGTTCAACGATGGAATGGATTAACCGATCATGGTGTTGAAGCTGCGTCCGGAGTCTATTTTTATGAAATCATGGCTAAAAATGGTGAGCAGGTATTTAAGCAAATGAAAAGAATGGTATATAATAAGTAATTTTAAACATTGCTTATTTAATGAAACAACTTATTTTGCTATAATAAATTAATCTTCGATATATACTCATGTCATAATCGGTTTGAGATTTATTAGAAATATCATTTTATTAGCTAGGTTATTTCTATGATATAATACCGCATGAAAAAGTGATATAGCACGTGGGTATAACATCTTATGTTTTGAGGAATTGATAATGCAAAAAAGATATATTTCTATTTTGTTACTTATTATTTGGATTATACTGATTTATATTAGTTGTAAAAACTCGTCAGAGCCTCAGGAAGCAAAAGGAAAAATACAGGGTACGGTTTACAATATTGTTCCAGATGATACAGCGATGATTTATCCTGCCTATATTTATATTGATGATGATCTTGCTGCAATAACGGATGAAAATGGAAGATATATTATTGCTTCTTTGGATAAAGGAATTTATCCTTTAAAATGTAAATCTTCATCTTTCTATTTTAAAAGTGCCGTAGATACAGTCGAGATCATGGGTGTTGAAAGTGATACGAGTGATTTTTATCTGGAACGTGGTACAGGAGTAATATATGGTGAATTTCAGGATGAAGATCTGTTTAATGAAAATTTAATATCTTTTCCTGATATGGAGGACTGGGACTGTAAACAAATATATGAAGGTGTAACAGGTGCGACAATTATCGAAAAAAATCTTCAGATGGTTGTTCCGATTGGAGAAGTATATTATGGAGATAGTCTACTTACCAGAGCACGGGTCTACGGACAGTTTTATAAAACACTGACATGTGGTAAATATAGTTTAACTGGTTCTTTGGAAGGATATATAAATGATATACAGGAAGTAGAAGTCTTAAATGATGATATCCATTGTGTTATTTTTTTCCTGTCAAGGGAAGAAGAAATAATATCTAAACTGGCAGTTAAATAAATTTTATCATGTATATAATTAAAATAGAACAAAATTCATAACTATACCTTGGATCTTTTCTTATAGAAAATTCTTCTTTCTTTGTATTTTTACAATATACTTTTATGGGTATGTATTTGGCGTATCTGGTGTCGGACTAAATTAAGTTATTGATATTTTGTAAATTAGACGATAAAGATATTGATATAATGGTCTTAGAACGTGATTGTTGGTACCAAAATTTGCATTCTAAAGATTTGAAACATTTAGTTTATAGAAGTTTTTCCTAACACAAGGATGAACTTTGAATGAAAAGGCATACTGCTTTTTCATCAAATTATCCTTTATGTTATGTGTAAAAAATAATTCAAACAAGGTATAGTAAATGAAATCACAAAAAGAGAAAGCAGTAGAGTTTAAATTATTACATGAAAAACCAGAAAGTTTTATAATTCCCAATCCTTGGAATTCAGGGACTGCAAAAATACTCACAAATTTGGATTTTAAAGCACTCGCCACAACAAGTGCTGGATTAGCTTTTTCTTTAGGTAGACCTGATTTAAGTAGAAAATTATCTTTAAAGGAAGTTCTTGACAATGCTAAAGAAATAATAGAAGCATCAGAACTTCCAGTAAGTGCAGATCTAGAAAATGGATATGGTGATTCCCCAGAGGACGTTTATAATACTATTAAACAAGCTGGACAAATTGGTTTAGTAGGTGCATCAATTGAAGATGCTTCAGGAATAGAAAGTAATCCAATTTATGATTTTAATTTATCAGTTGAGCGCATAATAGCTGCGGTCGAAGCTAAAAATACATTCGATTTTCCATTTACCCTTACAGCACGATCAGAAAATTTTATTCATGGAATAGAAGATATAGTTGATACAATCAAAAGGTTAAAGGCATATCAAGATGCTGGAGCAGATGTGTTATATGCTCCAGATTTAAGAGATTATCAAGATATCACAAAAATCATTCAGTCTATTGATAAACCATTGAATGTTATGGCTGGCACTTCTTTTACAGTATCTGGACTTAGCAAAATTGGTGTAAGAAGAATAAGTCTCGGTTCGTTATTAATTAGAGCCGCTTTAGGTGAATTCATCAGGTCTGCAGAAGAAATAAAAAATGAGGGTACCAGTTCATTCGCGAACAATGCAATTCCATTCGGCTATTTAATGGGTATATTCAAATAGAAGAAAATAAAGATATAGAATGGAATAGATATAATCTAAACACATAACCATGCGGTTGCAATGGATGCAAAAGCGCACCAGTTTTTGTGTTTTCAAAGTTTAGTGGAACCACTTCTTTTGTTGAAATTTCTCTTGGCCTTTGCACTCACTGAACCGCGACGTTATGTGGCAAATTATACAAAGGGAGTAATTATGAATTTTAAAAAGGAAACAATAATAATTTCAATACTGATTATCTTCTCTTTTCTTTCTGCTTATTCACAATCACACTCTGAAGAAAAGTTTATTAAGCACTGTATCCAAGGAACTCAAAAACTTTTTGAAATTCAAAAAAAAGTAAAAGATATCCATCCTTTCCTTTATAAGTTTCATCCAATAGTCATTGTAGAAAATGATCATTTTTACATTTTTAATTATGATTCAATAAAAGGATCTTATATTTTTTCCAATAAGCAACCCACACCATTTCCCCTACCTTCAGGAGTTCAAGCATCTTTCCCAGTTAATGGAATTCCATCATGTGTAGTTACAAAAAAAATATTTGACTCTTTAAATGGTTATGTGACAATCTTACATGAATTTATGCATTGTTGTCAAGCAGAAATATGTGAGACAAAGTTGAAGAAAAAACTAATACTGGGACGAAAAGGACTTGAAGAAAATGATCCTATGTGGGAATTAAATCACCTTTTTCCATATGAGAATCCAGAATTCGTGAGAACATATTCAAAATTAATAGAGGGATTAGACAGTGATAATAAAAAAATAATTGTAGAATGTAGGCACCAATTAAGAAAAATATTAAACAAGGCTGATTTTGAGTATATGGTTTGGCAAGAATGGAAAGAAGGATTTGCTCGTCTCATAGAAAATAAAATCCAAGCGAAATTAAAATTGGATATTAATAACTATGGTTTAAAGAGACCATATAATCGCGTAACATTTTATGTTGGTGGTGCAAAAATTATACAATATTTATCTCTAGAAAATAATGAATCGTTTTTAAATATCGAATTATTATTTGATAAAATAATTAGCTTGTAATTCTAATTTTTCCTGATAAATAAAACCACATAACCATAGGTTTAACATCGAATGAAAAAGCATACCGCTTTTTCATCAAGTTAACCTTTACGTTAGGCACCCTTGAATGACAACTTGCTTTATGATATTGAATTAGGGGAAGGATACTCAATATGAATACTACCGAGAAAAAAAGTAAGCAATTAGCCAATGCGTTGGGAATCCTCCAGTTATTCATAGGCCTTGGTGCTGTTGGAGGAGGTTTGGGGCTCGTTTTGGAACCAAGCGGTGCAAATCTTGGGATGCCTCTGGAAATGCTCAATCATTCCCCTTTCTCAGACTTTCTGATTCCTGGACTAGTACTTCTAATTGTTAATGGCTTAGGAAGTATTGCTGGTAGTGTTTTAAGTTTCAAACTCTTTCACTACGCTGCACAGATGGCTTTGGCTCTGGGAGCTTTCTTGGTTACTTGGATCATAATTCAGGTATATTGGATTCATGCTTTTCATTGGTTGCATGCATTGTATCTCAGCTTAGGGATAATAGAGTTAGCTTTAGGTTGGCTACTTCGAAAAGCAGTGCGTGCCTCTTAATGATTAAATTAAAAATATGTTGAAACTTAGAGCTGACTTTAGCTATTTTAGTTGGTCAAATATTGCATAGCGGCTGCCTAACAAAGGTATTAAGTTGAACCTTCATGCGGACGATTTTGTCGCCCTTGGAAGGTTCAACAGGCGTTCGGTCAACTTATACCCTATCCGTTATCAAGATAAGAAATAATCAATAATTCAGATTATTATACTGTCTAAGATAGATATATTTTGAATGAATTTTGTCACGCTATTGTTCACAAAAAAGCCCCTTTTATCAAGGGGCTAAATTATTTTTTAAAATATGTGGAGCTGATGGGGATCGAACCCACGACCTCTTGACTGCCAGCAATAATAGCTACTATAAGTAACTATCCATATTTATTATTGCTTACGTATTACTGATTTACACATGTGCCTTAAGTGTGCCCTAACCTTTTTAAAAATTCAAGCGTTCTATAGACGCTCTCATGTGGTCTGGCACAAGGTGAGCGTACATCTCTGTAACTCTGATTGAACTATGGCCGAGCAGTTTGGAAACCGTCATGACGTCCACGCCTTCCATGATCAGATGACTGGCGAACGTATGACGCAAACTGTGAAGTTTCAAGGATTGATTTTTGATACCGGACGCTCTTACATAATCCTTGAATTTATGCGTTACAAAATTCTCTTGAAACGGAAACGGCTTCTCCCCTTTTCTTGGTATGGAGCTTAATACTTTCTGCAAAGCTCCGTTGAATGGGATAACACGACTTTTCCCTGACTTGGTGATTCTAAATGTTACTCTACTTCGCTCCATATCTATATCATCCCATTGAAGGTTTAAAGCTTCGTTTCTTCTGCATCCCGTGTACAGGCAAAAAAGCACGAATCTTTTAAAGTCTCCGTCTGGTATCGTATCCAATAGAATTTTAATTTCAGTCTTATCGAAAAATGGAGAAAGGTTCGCATTCTTTACCTTACACAGTTTGACTTTTTTCAGTGGATTTTCCCTAATGTATCCCCATTCTGTTGCTTTCTCAAAGGCTGCTTTTAAATGTTTCAAGTAAATGTTCACAGAAATCGGTTTCAATCTTTGAAGCAAAAAGATTTTGAAATCCTCCCCTTGCTTGTGAAACACTTTCGAGATATAAAGATCACCGAACAAATCTTTAAAACTTTTTAAGACTCTCTCGTCAAGCAAGTAGGTGCTTTTTGCTTTTTCAGCCTTTGAGTGTTCAAGGTATTCCTCAATAAAATCGGATAACAGTACCTCCTCTCTGTTTAATTCTCCGAAACCAAGATTATCTCTTGCTATCTTGACTTCGATGTCTTTCAGGTAAAGCTCGGCCAGCTTCCTGTCAGATGTTTTCGTGGAACTGCGATACCTTTTCCCCTGGTATACAAAGTCCACGTACCAGATGTCGCTACCTTTTCTTTGATACAAGGCAGCCATGATATTTCATCTGGTTTATTTTAAATATCTTTGCCATCAAATTCAAGGGATATTTTAGTTTTCAACGATACTCCTTTTCTCAGGTGTAACATTGGCAAAGGCGATTAAATCCGATTCTTTGATGCGAACGGCTCCGCCGAAACGGTAAATACGGAGTTTTCTTTCCTTGATCCATTTCCGTATCGTCCAAGGACTCACGTCGATCAACAGGGCTGCGTTTTCAACTTTGAAATAACGTGTCCCAGTCCGACTTCTCTTTTTTTCTTCTTTCATATTTTTTACCTGTTTTAATAGAATCTTCTGTTCTGTTTTTCGGAGATAATACGAAGTTATTCAGATCGGATATTTTGAAATAGATTTTCCTGTTTCTGAGTTTGTAAAATGGAAGGATTCCCTTTGAAGTATAACCGTATAGAGTGTTTTTGGATATACCCAAATACTCCGAGGCTTCCTGAATGGTCAGAAACGGTTTTCTTTTCTTGCGAAGCAGGTTTTGAAGTTCGTCTATTCTATCTAAAATGAGTTGAAGTAGATAATTATCCGATTTGTCAGAAATGGCCATATTTGAGTTCCTTGCAAGCTAAACAACAACTAATCATTGTAACAACTCAAATATAGCTAAATGAAGATCGAGGGAGGAAAGGATTTACTTTTATCCTTTTATGATGTTTTTCCCTTTTTCGTACTCTTGCCACATAAAGAGTATATCGTCTTTGGTAAGGTCTTGAATTGAATTCTTGGGATTTTCCAAGAGGGGCATGTAGTTTCTCAGCCAGTTGCGGATTGTGGTGGGTTCCATTTTGTTTTCTGCGGTTATTTCCAGCATTTCTTTTAAAGTATGGTTTTTTTCTTTTCTATTTTCTTCCAAATGACCGGCAAATTTCATTAATATTTCAAGTGTTACCTTTGAAGGTCTGCCTCCGAATTGTTTTAGTTTTCGTTTATGATAAAAGGAATCTAAATTCGATAAATTAAAAAATTGACTTTCATTTTCAAATTGAGCTATTTTCTCTTTTAATCGTATGAATTGCTTTTTCTCGTAATGAAATTCCCACTCATTCCAAAAATGATATAATTCATTCCAAAACAAATCAAATTTCTGTTCTTCAAAAATTACTTTCTGAATTTCTTTGGACATGAAAAGCATACAAAAAAAACCAAATTTCAGAAAATACTCAAATACATTATAATTTCTTTTTTGTTCTAATTTTTGAAAAATATCAGTCCTTTGAATTTTATTTTCATGGTAAGATTCCCACAATTTGAAGAAATATTTATCGAGATAAAAAATGTATGTTGAAAGATATTTTAATTTCAAATCATCTTCTTTTTCAAAGTTCTCCAAAGCTTTCCCAACTTCAAATAATTTCTTTTTGATATATTTACCCGTTTTATTATATGATCTTTTACCAACTTGTTTGAAGAAAATCTCATTAATTTCTTCACGGAGGTAAATTAAAAATAGATTTTGGTTTGAATTCATTTTGTATTTTTGTCAAATTAGATTTATTTAAAATGAATTTGTTGTTTTGAATTTTTTTACAATATTCAATTCAAATTAAAATAATTCAATTGAATGCAAATTTTGATTTCATAATTTAAATTTTCTATTTCTAATGTTGATCATCACCGTATTAAACGATTTTTAAATTCCTTATCAATATTCATCTGACAAGAACTTTTTTTGAAGATTGAAATATCTATAAAAAACCGGTAAATGAAATCTATTTCTTATATGGGATAGATATTTTATTGCTAATTCCTCGGGTTGTCTGTCAGAAACTATAAACAACTTTTTTGCTTTTATTGTGTCTGGCCAATACGAATATTCCATAAGTTGACCTATGGCACTTCTAATACTCAACCTTGTAGTGTCTGTTTTGATCTCAAAATAATGCCAGTCTCCACCAAAAGTTTGCGCTTTTATGTCTATTCTTTCTTTTTCAATATCTACTTTTCTATATATATCTTTGTAATTATTTCGTAGTAGTGAGCATAAGGCGTTTTGAATCTTATCATGATATGGATCATATTGAGAATCAATATTAAAGGTACGATGTCTAATCGAAGTATTCTTAAATCGACCTTCACTATCTTTTTCGAATGGTACAGTTATTAAATTAAAATCTGATTTTTTAGGCAATAATTTATATCTATGAGTTGTAACATTTTCATCATTATCAGCAATAATTTTAAATTCCTCAGATATAAAAACATCATCAAATCTGAATTTAATATTCACAAATTCACTTGGATTAATGTTTTTAAAATGATCAGCCTTTGCGCCAGCTTTCTCTATATCCAAAATCATTTCTTTAATCCAACCATTCTTACGATAAATCTTATATATTTTTTGGGATTCATTTTTTGATATGCATTCAACATTTCTTATATAGCCAACATAACGTTTCACTTTATTATTAATTGCTATCAAATGAATATTATAGATATTTCCAACATGTATATTAGTCTTTAGGTGTAAGGTTTGTAAAAAGGCATAATGAAATTCATTAATAATTCGTGATCTATCAAATAACCATTCCTCATGTCCATAACCATATTTAGATTCAAATGAACCAGATGAAGAACTTTTATCTCGTGAATCAGATGGGAATTTCCATTCTTTAGTATTCCAACAAATTCTTGATATTTTATCTAATTTGTTTCTGTTTTTAGGGTACTCGATTATTTGACCGGCTTTGTTTATTATCTTTTTAAATTGCTTATGATCAATTAAGGTGCCAAAGTTACGAACATGAATATTTAAATCCATTAATCGCACTGGTTGTCCGTATACTGTGGCAACACTTATTTGGTAGACTTTTTTTGTTTTTGGATAGACTTGAATATCATGTTTAGTTGGCTCCAGTATATCGTCAACTATCATATGACCATAAGCTAAACCATCTTGTGAAACAACAATAATATCTGCTTTTTTAGTTTGAGTGTAGTAATGTCGTCCCTGATGATATTTAAAAATATCGCTTTTTAAATATTGTTGAATATCTTTACCGGTCTTCAATCCAAGATCAGACTTATCACCATAACCATAAATTATTATTCTTTGATTCATTTAAATTCTCTTAACTTCTTGATTAGGTTTATTAAGTCCAAATGCGAGCATCTGTGACGCGACCCTAAAAATTTAAAAATAACATTGATTGAAAAGTGATTAGTAAATTATAGAGAATGCATAATAAGTTCGCGTCCAACAGCATGCATGGGTCATTTTAAACTTTCTTTCTCCTGAATTGATTTCCAAATATCATAAATTTCTTTTCTTACTTTCAATGTGTCTTTAAATTTCTTAAATAAATTTAGGAAATATATTGAAGGTAATATTGGTACTATTACGAATATAATAAAATTAATATAATTTGCTAAATTAAAAGGTGAAATTATGAAGGTTGTAAATATTTTGGACAGAAAAGAGAAATATAAAAAGTAACTCAATATAATAATTAACCCAAAACTATATGGTAACATATCAAAAGCTTCAATTCGATTTCTATATTTTAAATACCAAGGTTTTTTTCTGAATAATGTAATATGAGTTTCCCAAAGAGGACCATAATTTTTTTCTTCAAAAAAAACTTGAATATACGTACCTGAAATTTGAACATCATAGCGATTGCAGATAATAAAATTAAATATAGTTATTACAAACAATATGGGTGTAAGAAACAAAAATAATAAATATGGGTTTAGTTGACTTAATTCAAAATCACTTAGTTTTAAAAATATTGAACCAATGCCAGATAAAATTGTTATACTAATAATTAAACATATATGAAAGAGAATCATCATTGTGGACATTCGAAATTTAACAAAATCTCGAATTATTTTAAATTCTTCATTTCTTAAATTAATGGAGAGTTCTTCGATTTTTTTTCCCATATTCATTCTCAAATATTATTAATTTTAATATATTTTATAAAATAACGATAAGCTAACCGGCTGGCCGCCAAACATTGACTTTCCGATTTAGGGTTTTAGATTAACCTTTGAGACCACTAAAATTGGACTGCGTTAGTGTCCCGTGTTTGGCCCTCTGTTATGATGTAAAACCGTCTAAAATCTTTTATTTCTTAAATAATTTATTCAAACAGGATTCTAATTCCCAATTTGATAACTCTTTTAATTTATCAATAAATGCCTTTTTTGATTTTAAAGTTTTAAAACTTTCTTTTGATTCAATAATTTTAAACCACATATTTGCAATTAAATTATAATAAAGGCCTTTAAAATGTGTAAGAGATTCATTTCTAATAAAGTTTGTCCGTTGAACATTTAAATTCACTCGCCATTCTTTTCTTATATCTATTTCTGCAAAATTTAATCCAGGTATTGGAACTTCATTAAATATGTTCGTATTACTTGTTTTACTTTCTTCATTACCATGATGAATATCTACTAAATCTATTCTCAAACCATCTTGAGTCCAACTAAAAGAACTATCAATTTTTTCTAAAATCTCATCATATGTATTCTCAGAACCAGAAGGCTTTTGTTTATACTTATCTCTATATATACCCCTAATTTCTGCTGTATCCCACTCCTCTTCAGATTCAATTTCAATTTTTAACTTGCTATCCTTATAATCTGGAGTTGTACATAAAAATTCACCAATACTATTAATAAACAATTTATACTTTGAATCAATCAATGTAGCAAATGATAAGTTGCCCTTTTCATCAATCGGTAATAAGAATCTGAATATTCCAGTAAGACCATTAGTATCTTTATAATCAAATTTAAATTTAAACTCTTTATGGTATTTTGCAAGACAAGGACATACTTTCCATTTTATTTTAGGAAATTTAAAACCTTCATTTTTAATTATCTGATCATTTCGATCAAAATCATATTGAATTTTTATTGGTATATCCACATGAACTGCATATTTTTCTAATACCCATCCAGTATTATGAAATAACGGGTGATGAAAAAATCTTCCTTTTTCAAATTTATGTCTTCTAAAAAACATTTCTTCTTCAAAAAATATTTCTTTATGTCTGAAACTTGTCCGATTAAAAATCAATGATACTTTTGTCCCGTCAATATTTTCATTTAATTTTTTAAGTATAACGTATTTCCCTTTTGAATCAATTTCAATTGATAATGACTTGTGTTTTAATAAATTATTATCTAAATGTTGTGTGTCAATCCTAATTTTATTTGTTGCCATGAAACAAGACATCAGCCCAAGTCCAAATTGACTAATTGGATATAATCCAAGATGCTTATTTTTAAATTCTGTAGATTTATAATAAGAACGACCAATCTGCATAAGATAATTCTCGATAATCTCTTTTGTCATTCCAATACCGTTATCCGAACAACTTATTATAAATTCATGGTTTTCTTCATCATATTGTGAGCTAAAAATAATCTCAGGTAAATAAGTTGTTTTCAGCTTTTCACTTATAGCTTTTCTATGGTTACAAGCATCAATAGAGTTTTGTAAAAGTTCTCGAAACACAACATTCCTATCACCCCAAAGTTCTGAGCCCATGAGTAAATTAACAATACGATCATAGTCCAATGAGAATTTTAAATCTGCATAAATATAGGAATCATCCGATTTAATGTAATCAGGCAAAACATCGTTGACTAATTCTAATTGGTATCTATCTGCTATATCTTTTTTGTTTTCTTGTGATATTAACCGACAATTTATCCTTTCAGAGTTGATATAATTACACCAATCAATTAATCCTTTTTGAATTGCTGGATGCGAACATCTTGCTTCAATACGAATCTCTTTTGGTGTTACTTTGCGCCCAAGAACTGCCCTATGTTTTGCCCATTCATCCGCTGACATTTTTATAGTGCTTTGAATTTCTTCACTTAAGCTGTCAATTTTATATATATCATCAAAAATAAATTCTTTTAAAACTTTTGGTGTACGTTCTGGATCAAGATCGATTAAATCTGCTAATCTTAAAAGTAGACAGCAATATTGTAAATTTACCGCTAATTGCCCTATATGTAAATCGCGTCTATACAAATCATCTTTTAATGAATTTGTATCTACCCAATGCGATTTGCAAACAAGTGCTACATAATCAGCATAATTAACTTGACCTATTTGTATTTTTATGTCTGCCTTCCCATTTATCCCGTATTTATCTATAATATATTTAGCTCCTCTTTCTGCGTGGTTGATTCTAAGATATTCTGTGTAAACTATATCTTGAATTCGTCTTAATTCAATTGAAGGAGAACTTGCCTTCTTTTTAGATGTTTTCTTTTTCTGACCTTCCTCATATTCTCTATGCCTTTCAATCATTTCGATTCTATGAAGTTCATTTGACCATTTTTCATTTGCTTCAAGAAAATCTTTATATTCATCAGATTCAATCCACTCATAAAATTCATCTTGACTTGAAGCCATACCTATATCATGAAAGTATGCACTATAAACAAGAATCGAAATTTCAATACTATTCAAATTAGTTAGTGTGTTTTTAGGTATTAAATGGTATATATTTTCAGCAACTCGGAAACCATGTTCAGGATCGTGAAGAGTGTATAGAGGAAAATTTCTTGAAACTTGTTGTAAAATTGGATAAGATTCAGAAACAATTCTACTTACAATTGAAGAAAACTCATTTGCCTCAAACTTATCTTTTAATTCACGTTTTTTTAATAATTGATAAAGTTGAGTTTCTATTACTTTATGCATAATTTTTAAATTCCCATTATCTTATTTACGTGTTTGGTAGTAGTACATGACGCACGTTTCAGTTGCCCGCCGACACTTCAAACCAAGACTTTCGAAAATACACCATACTTTCCTTTTATATCATTAATGCGAAAATTCACCGCAGCGAGGCGGGTCAACTAGAAACGATTGTTAGCTGTTTGTATGTTAAGTATTTAATCTAAAAAGCTGATAAATTTCTCCGCTCTTATTAATATACGACCACCCAGTTGGATTAACAGGTTCACAATATTGACGCCATGAAATGTGCAAATTACGTTCAACCGTATTACCTAAATATATCTCACCAGGTTTAGCTTGTGATTGTATTTTGGCAGCTAAACTGACCACTGAACCTATTATATCTTTATGCTGTTTTGTGTCTGGACTGCCTATTGTCTCAATAAAGGCATCACCAGAATCAAGACCTATTCTTATTTCTATACTAGGTAATTTATTACTACTTAATACTTTATTTAAAACTTTATATACAAGGTTTCTTATAGTACTTGCGCAGTCAATTGCAAGGTCGTTTTTTGTAATAAAGCTAGGCTCTGGAAAATACACTAACAAACCGTCTCCAGTATATTTTAAAACGTAGCCATGAAATTTCGGAATAAGATCACTCATCTCAAATAATAGTGTTGAGATAAGTTTTACATATTTTTTGGGTTCAAGTGATGTAGCGAGTTTTGTGGAACCAACAATATCAATGGACATGATAACAAAAGCTAACTGATCTTTTTTCAGAGATTCTAAAAATTCTTCTGATTTATCTTGAAATGACGATCTTTCTTTATATTCATCTAAAAAATTCTGTATTTTAGGTATACGTGATTCAATATATTTATCAACATCTTGAATTAGTCTTGGCTGATAATATATAGGCATTCCTTCCAATTTACTCGCAGAGTTTGCTAAAACATCTTCGGGAATTAATAAATTATCATATTTATCATAGAGACATCTTTTTCCTTTCACTTCTTTCCATTCGTAACGTTTAGGATTTGGTTCTAAAAATATCTCTGCTTGACCTGTTTCCTCGTCAAAGCTTTTAATTGTCATCACAAAATCAATCCTGAATCTTTCGTCTGATATTTTATGATCTTCACTCATAGTTTACTTTCCTTCAGTAAATACTGCTAACGTCGCAAATCAGCCGCCGAGGAACGAGGTCGGCTGCATTTGACTTGTTAGACAAATTACTATCCACTAAAACATTTCATGTAAATAGTGCTCAAATACATGCGTAAAAGTTGTCATCATTCTCTCAGAAGAGTCACAAAGATCATGTAATAATTTTAATGCTCTACCTATTGGTGTTTTGGGAGTTAATGAGTGATATCTAGCTAATAATTTTTTGAAATTTTCGGCCTCATAATATACTTTATCCATATATTCCGTCATCATATAGAAGAATTTTTTATTATGTTTTGTTAAAGCCAAAAGTAGACGATAGATACTAGATATGCTTTCTGTTGATTCTATTACATATCTATTCATTAATTTAATATCGGTGGCAATATTCTCAACTAATAGGTTCCAGATCTGAAGTGAATTACCTGCAAGCTCAACAACTGTAGAACCCATTAAGAATCTTCCTTGATTTTCGTTTGACTTTTTAGAAATATCTAAAAAACTCTCAGCAATTTTTGCATTTCTTCTAAATTCATTTACTGTGATGTTTATATTTCGAAGTCGTATTTTTAATTGTTCATATTCAGCAAACAATTCCGACTCAGTTTCTCTTTCTCGAAATTTATCTGATAGACGTTGGCGGCGTAAGATTACCCCTTGCATAATAGCTGAAGCTACGCCTGCTCCCATTCCTATTCCAGCAAAGCACAGTGCAATTAAGGTAACTGGATCAGGATCACCAATTTTATAATTATTATGACAAGTATCTTTTTCTTTTAGCATTTTATCTCCTTAATTTGTCTAACTATAGTTTATATACCATAGATGCTTTCTCCAAATGCATCTATATGTATATGCACGTATTTATACATAGATGTTAGATGCATCATAAATTCTTTTTCAAATCTTCTTTGAAAACAATTCTATATTCCAAATCTATGTCAAAAATGATGTTCAAGAGCATTCCCACACTTTATGAACGGGATTCCACCTTCCCCCAACTTCATTGACCTTATGAGTATTTGAATAAAAGAGACCACTTCTTCTTTCTATTATATTATTATATATACTGTAGTACTATTAACAATGGTGCAATATTGATGATTCTTTCGAATAATATAGTTTATATAGAAAATCAAATAATGTCAATAAATATTTTTAGTAATAGCACGATTTTAAATTAAAAATGAATTTTTCATGTTCCTTTTTACGTCAAATACTTTTTGATTTACTGTATTTCTAATTTTATTTCAGGGAAATAAGTCTTATAAAAAAGGTGGGTTATAACATTCGCATAATAAATTAAAAGAGCAGAATTTATTTTTGAAATTAGGTATGTCTAAAGGTGTGCCTTAAATGTGCCATAAAACGTACCAAAATAGGCCAAACTATACTAAAACAGTAATATATTATTACAAAATAATAGGGCTGCAATTCACATGTAAATCAGTAAATTACAGCCCTTGAATTCTGTGGAGCTGATGGGGATCGAACCCACGACCTCTTGACTGCCAGTCAAACGCTCTCCCAGCTGAGCTACAGCCCCTTTTTCAGGTTTTAATTATACCAAAATTCTGACTTAAAATCAAGTTCTTTTTCGCCTGACCAACAAACAAAAATCCGAAACTTCAAATGGATATTTCGAATTTGCCTTTCTTTTTTATTATCTAATCACCGCAAACGCTTCCCGGCGGATCACCACGTCATTCACAGACAATACATAAAGATAGATGCCGGAAGGAACGACTTGGCCGTTTTTGTCCTTTCCCGACCACTGATAGTATTGCAGCCCTTCCGCATTGTAATATTTCTCATCGCTAAAAACTTCGTAGCCCGAACTGTTGCAAATAAAAACATGAATGAGATCGGGCTCGTCGAGCATAAAGGGAATCTGAACCGCTGCATGCTGACCTGTAATAAACGGATTGGGAAAAGTCGGAGGTAGATTCTTTTCATTCAAATTCGACGAATACAGATCAAACGTGACAAAATAGGGAGACTGATCCGAAGATTCGGAGACGGCCACGCCACCCCATTCGGAGTGATCCTCCGAAGATACCCCCGCATACATTCCGTACTGGAGATCCTTTAAAAAAGCGTGTCTTTCACCTTGAACCAATACCAAACGGACATGATTCTCGTCGCTTTTAAAATGCCAATCCACATTGGTCAGAATCAAGGTTACCTGGACACTGTCCTCCCGAACAAATTGATAATACCGCGAGGCCGTTGGGTTCACCTCGACTGTCATGGTCGTATCCGAACTGAACGGATACGAACCATCCAGATTGATTTCAGGATAGGTGTCCCCTTCCGGATAGAATCGAACGGAATCCGACCGACTGCCGGTCATGTAATTCCATCCGTAGAAGAGTGTCAATTCGGCAGGAAACGAACTTCCTCGATCTTGCAAAGCCTGATCCAGAGCTCCCATGGCGGGATAGGAAACGATCTGTTCCCAAACCTCTTTGACGATTTCGTAACCCCCGAATCGTTTCTCCAGAAAATGAAACCAGATACTGAGTCCGTATTCCCGGTTCGATCCGGAATGATTAAACGGAATGTTGGTGTTTCGAAAATAGGATGGAAGATAATAGAGATAGTCGTTCACACTGTCGTAAACCGCATCCTCCATCCATGTCGAAGCTGCTTCCATGACAAAAATATCTTCATACCGAAAATTATACCCGAATTGAATCATGTGAAAAAATTCATGAGCCGCGCTCACATGAAGTCCGTCTAGACCCTTGGTTTTTGTCTGGGAATAATCATTGTCCAAAGTGATATAGGTCGTCCAGACATCGGGATTCTGAGAGACCAGATCTTCCCAGGTCGTATATCCGTAATCGCTGATATTTCTGATGTAAACATCCCATTCCGGTCCATCGATATCGAAATCTTCCGGCGGTGCAGGAAAACCCATTTCTTCGATTTCGGCATGATAGACATGGTCCATGGTCCGGCCGACTTCTTCGATATAATCGGGCACGCCGGAACCATCCAGATCTTCCAGAGAAACCGCATCCGTTCCCACGGTAGTATAATGGATTCGAAACCGTCCCTCCGGACTGAGATAATGGATCGGAAGCTCTGCCGGATCGGGCCGATAGAGAAGCGGCCAAAGCAACTGCTGCTGCTCCGTATTGAACAGTTTCCAGCTTTCCCGGATGTCATAGTTGAGACGCAATCCGCATTTTTCGGATTCATGAGCATATGAACGGTAAACATCGGGAAGCCGATCCGGACATAATATTTGCAGAGCCCGGTAATAGAGCGCCTCGGTTTCCGTGATCCGTCCTTCCCGGACATCCTGATCCACCTGTTCCTGAAACAATTTACCCCGCAGATTGCCGAACAGAAACAGGCCAACAAGAATGATCAAAAAGAAGGATTTGGATTTAAAATGCTTTTTCCCCATGAATTCTCTTCTATTTCTTTTTAAAAATTAGAGTCAGCACCACGCCCTCGAACCCAAACCGGTTGCGTATTTGATTCTCTAAAAAGTGCTTGTAATTTTTTTGAACCAGATGAGGATGGCTGCAAAAAAAAGCGAATCTCGGCGGATTCATATTGATCTGAGTACAGTACAAAATACGCACCCGCTTTCCCTTGATTGCCGGGGGCTGATATTTCCGGTTGATTCCTTCAAGAAACCGGTTTAACTCGGGCGAGCCGATCCGCTTTTTACGTTCCGCATCGATCCGAATCGCACTGTCCAGTACCTTGTGCACTCTAAGTCGGGTTTTGCTCGAAATCGTAAGAATGGGAATAAATCGGAATGCCATTAATTTTTCGTCGAGCATATCTTCCCACGCCTTTATTTTATCCGGATCTCCCTGAACCAGATCCCATTTGTTCACGGCCAAAAGCACGCCTTTTTTCATTTCGATTACATTTTGAACGATTTTTAGATCCTGTTGCGTCAACCCTTCCTCACCATCCATAAACACGCACGCAACATCACACCGCTCAATCGCTTCACGCGTTCTCAAAGTACTGTAAAATTCCACATTCTCTTTGACACGGCTCCTGCGCCGCAGACCCGCCGTATCGATGAGGGAAAAATCATGATGATGAAACCGAATCTGCACATCAATGGGGTCACGTGTGGTTCCGGGAACCTCCGTGACCAGCAGTCGCTCTTCACCAAGCATGGTATTGATAAACGTGGATTTCCCTACATTGGGACGGCCGATGATGGCCAATTTGATCGTCTGATCATCCAAGACATCCGCTTCTTTTTCAGGGGAACGATCCAATTTCCCGATCACTGCAGAAAGAAGATCCCCGATCCCCTTTCCTCCCACTGCGGAGACCAGAACCGGATCACCGAGACCGAGCCGAACGAATTCCGTACTTTCCAAAACCCGTTTTTGATTGTCCACTTTATTGACCACCAAAATCCACGGTTTCCGGCTTCGTCTAACCAGTCTGGCAAGCTCACCGTCCACATCGGTAATCCCGGAAGTACAATCGACCAAAAAAAGCACCAGATCGGCTTCTTCCATGGCCAATACCGCCTGACGCGTCACGCCGTGGTCGATGGTGTCTTTGCCCTTGATAACATATCCGCCGGTATCCACAAGCGCAAACCGGACATTGGTCCACTCCGCTTCGGCATACTTCCGGTCCCGCGTGATGCCCGGCGTGTCATCAACAATGGCTTCCCGTTTGCGGACAATCCGGTTGAAAAGCGTGGATTTCCCTACATTGGGACGGCCGATGATGGCGACAATGGGCAGATTCATGACGAAAAGATTTCTCCAAAATTTTCGATAATTCGAACTGGCCTTCCCAAACTCTCGGAGAGATCGTTTGGAGACAGATCATCCAAAAATATGCCGTCTTCGTTAATACAGTTGTCCGGCAGTAAAAAAACGGCTTCCCCCTCTGTTTTTTTTAAATCGGCGAGTATATCCCTCCCAGTCAGTAAACCGGAGACAGTGACCGATTCCCCGAAGAAGCAGTTAGAAACGGCACGCAGTTCGATTTTACAGTTTTTTATTTTTTTCAATTCGGGCACGATCATTTTTTCCAAAACCGGACCGGCCAGAATGCCCGTCACAATGATATACTGCTTGAATGGTTCGAGTCTCTTTGGAAAATCATCCTTTTGATATTCAAACTCGGACAGAAAGTGACGGGTCTGCCCTACCCCGTTTTCGATCTGCCAGAAACCACCGTAATGGCTCTCGGGAGGCAGTTGCTCTCCGCATAAAAGATAAAACTCATCGGCCAAATAAACAAAGGATTCGCCGATTTTCTTTTTAAAATATTCTTGATAGTGTTCGACCTGTTTCAAAATCATTCGCGCCGATTTTTCATCATATCCCTGAATTCGGGGAAGATGTGCCCGGTGTCTCGTCAGTCCCACGGGAACGACCGCAAGGGATCGAAACCTGGGATAAAACGCCGCAAGTGTCTCGCAGGTTTCATTCAGAATCTCTCCGTCGTTCAAACCGGGACAAAGAACGATCTGTCCGTGAATTTCGATCCGGTGTTCGGTGAGATAGCGAAGTTTGTCAAGAAGATCATCGTCTTTTTTTAGACCCAGCATTCTTTTGCGAATTTGTGGATCGACGGCATGGACAGAAACGTAGAGGGGTGTCAGCCGCTGGGCTACGATACGGTCCAGTGCTTCCCGATCCACGCGGGTCAGTGTCACATAGTTCCCGAAAAGAAAGGAGAGCCGGTAATCCTCATCCTTGAGGTAGAGTGTGGAACGGAGGCCTTTTGGATTTTGATCGATGAAACAGAAAATACAGTGATTGCCGCAGCACTGAAACCGCATCGGATCAAATTCGATGCCGGGATCCTGATCTCCTGATCTGATGATATCAATTTCATAAGGAATATCGCCGCGCTGAAAGTGAAGATGAAGCGCCGCATCCGTTGAATAAAACTGAAAATCCAGCATGTCCCGGACAGGCTGGCCGCCGATTGAAAGTAGTTCATCTCCCGGACGGATATCGTACCCGTCCGCCGGACTGTTTTTACGAACTCTACGAACCCGAAGTCCGCGTCTTTTCTGCAATAATTGCCCTCCACTTTTCCCTGCGCTTCCATTCGTCGATGAGAAATTTGATTAAAGCCGAAGTCGGAACTGCGATGATCAGCCCCCAAAAACCAAGAAACCGGGAGAAAATGAGAATGGAAAAGATGATCGCCACAGGATGAAGCCCGACATTCTTTCCGATAATTTTTGGAGTCAACACATAAGCTTCCAGTGACTGTACCACCAAAAAAACACAGCCGATCTTAATCATGGCAATCACGGGTTCGGGCGTAAAAAATCCGGCCAGCAGTGCAATCCCCAAACTGACATAAAAACCGATGAAAGGAATGACATTAAAGAGTCCGACGATCACGCCGAGCAGAATAGCAAAGGGGATTCGAAAAACCGCAAAACCCACCCCGGTCAGCACGCCGACGACCGTGCAGACAATCACCTGACCGCGCAGGTAACTACCCAGGATTCGGTTCATCCTCCAGAGATAAAAATAGACACTGCTTCTGTATTTTTTCGGGGCAAATTCGAGCATCCAATCCCGAATCCGTTCGTAATCCTTGAGAACATAGAATGTTAGTACCGGTACCAAAACAATATTGAGTACCCTGCCCAGCAGGGTCCCGATTCCAGAAATTCCTTTCAGCAGATTCGAGAGAACCTGTTCCGCTCCGGAAGGAAATTTCTCAAGAAGACTCTGTTGAAATTGCTCTGGGTTGACATGCAAAAATGTGAGCAGCCTGGGGAGATTACTGCTGACAAACATCGAAATCTGGGCAGCTAGGGTCGGAATCCGTCGAATCAAATCTTGTATCTCCTTGACAAGACTAGGAATCAGAATCCCGCCAATAATTACGATCAAACCGAATGTAATAATGAGGAGTAAAAGCGTCCCCAGAGTTCTTCGCACCTTCCATCGTTCCAAATAACCGACCACGGGATTGAAAATATAAGCAATGATAAAAGCAATGATAAAGGGGAAAATAACCACCTGCGCTTTGATAAAAAGATAAAACAACAGGACTAAGAAAACAACCACGATCAATCGTCTGGAAAACGGATATTCCCGGAATCCAAAAAGAAAAAAGAGCAGCAGTCCGCCAACAAGTAGTGGAGAGTGAATTTTTTGTGTGGTCCATAAGAACGCAGCCAGAAGGAGCAAAAGTGCGATTCCGGCTAAAAAATATCGCTGATAATTGTCTGTGTTCATGCAGTCATCCTCGCCGCTCTATATAAAAAGAGGAGAGCCAAAAATCACCCTCCTCTTCTTTGTTCTTATATCTGGGGACTACTTGAGCTTAACCAGATCGCCTTTCTTGAACCCGCTTCCAGATTTAGCCACGGCCGCAGCCGCTTTTCCGTTTGCTACAATGCCGGTGATTTGTATGGTTCCCACCTTTTGCTCCACGGAGCCCAAAATCAATCCGGTATCCGGATCTTCAAGAGCTTCGCCTTCTGCATAGACTACAAAAGAATCGCCCACTTTTACACCCGCATCGGAACCTGGCTTGATATAAATCGTACTGCCTTTGACCGTAATGATCTTTCCTTCCCAGGGCAGCTGTTCCATTTTGTCATCAATCAGCTTCATGATATCTTCAATGGCTTCCCTCGTGGCCTTTCCAACGAGAGAGTTGTCAAAATCTTTTTGATTCTTAAATCCGAATTCGGGCGTACTGACACTGAGACCACTCGAGGATTTTTCTTTACGGACGTTCTCGGCGGTTAAAATTTCGCCCGTTGTTGTGTTGACAAAACGAACATCTACTGCCACGGTTGCGGTTTCTTTTTTAACACCAATTCCAATTCCTTTGATGCGACCTCCGGTGCCTCCTTTGGTGTAGCCGAATTCCGTGACCGCACCCATAATCGCCAGTTCGACACCAAGGAGTTTCCCCACCTGCGCAGCGCTCTGCTCGGTCACCATGCCGGATTGACCCATCTGCTGTTCTTCGATAACTTTTGCAATCTCCTGACGTTCGATCACCACATATTTACCACTTTTAACCAATTCTGTAGTCAACATATCAGCCATACCCTCTCCGGGTGGTTTCCCATTCCACCAGTGCCATCCGTGCTGACTTTTATCTTCAAAAGTAAACACGGCCACACGTTTCTTCAACTGGGCATTGGCAATCGAAGAAAGTACTAGAACAGACAAAAATATCAGACCAAAATTCAATAGACGTTTCATAGTTCCAATCACACCCCTTTCTAAGGAAAATTTATTCCGCTTCGTTGAGTTGAACCGTTACGCTGTTCTGGCTCATTCCAATGACCTTGACCAGTGTACCTTCTATATTTTTCCCGGAAAGGCGCTGCGCCAGATCTTCGCTCGTTCCTTTCATCTCCACTTCAAGAACGGAGTATCCTTCTTCCCATTCCCGCTGTGTCACGGCCTGAAGACCGCGAACATAGTATTTGAGAGCGGATTTGAATTTGTTCAATTGATCGAAATCCTTAACACCTTTAACCTTAAGTGTGAGCGTCGCTCCCGATGAAATATCGGTCTGCCAACGGTCCAATATCTGAGTGATCAGATCTTCGGACATTTTGCTGCAGGCTTTCTGAATGGCCTTGGTACCACCGATCACGTCATCGATATGGGGATATGCACCCTGACCCGAACTGGTGGCAATGATATCGCCCGTATCGGTTCGAATGGCTTTTACCGTCACTGTGGCCTGTTGCGACCGCTGACTGACGCCGAACGCTTCCATGACCGTGGCTTTGGCAAGCGCTTTACCTGTCAGAACAATTTCGGCACCGACACTTTTTCCCAGAATCGCCGCCTGATTCACGTCGCCTTCGAGAATGGCCGCCGCTTTTTCATTGTCGAGATTTCTCTTGACCGTGGCCTGATCCACGAATTTGAATCCTTTTTCCATAAAGGCTTGCGTCAAAGCAAGCTCAGCCGTGTTCATGTCTGCTTCGATATAATGAGAAAAATCCGGCGTTTCTCCGATGTTCCGCTCTTCGATCATAATCATCATCCGAGGCATGTTTTTTCGATGCATCAGTGTTTTGATGCCTTCGTAATCATCCTTCAAATCGGTCATTTTTACGACGGCCTTGACCGTCACCTCGTAGAGTTGCTCGTTCCGTTTGCCCTCGCTGACAATATCATACTTTTGAATATACCCCTGCGTTTTGCTGTAAATGTTGTCTTCGATAAGCTGAAAATTCTCAACCAGAGTTTCGGCTTTCACGATCAAACCAAGGGCATCCTCGACTCCCTTTCTCAGAGCGTCCTCGATGGCATCGTCCCTCGCATGGGCAACGTCATTGCCGACGATGGATCCCAATCCGGATGTAACTACTTCATAAGCAACCGGTTCAGATCCTGCTCCCTGCACTGACGGTTCATCGACCTGCCCGTAACTTAAAAAACATGGGAGGAGCAATCCCATGATGATGAGTATTGCTCCTCCTCTTCGCATCCTATTCAACAGAACCTCCCTGATTTCTCTTAGAAGGTGATTCGCAGTGCATTCTGAAAATCACGAAGGACCAGCAATGCGTCTGCACCGGAAACCGTTTTTGAGATTCCGAATGCGCCGTCCATCGGATCCGCTTTCATGAATCCACGGTCTACAGCAACACAGATGGCATTATAGGCATAGTGGCCCGCATTCACATCTGGAAATCTGGAAGGTGTACCGATGTATTTCGTGGCAAGCGTCTGATCCCCTGTGACGACGATAAGGATATTCTGGAGAAATTGAGCGTAATTCCCGCGTGTGATCTTATCATCGGGCCGGAAAGTATGATCCGGGAAAACGTCCATTGCGCCGGCTTTAATCACATCTTCAATCCAGTTCTTGGCCCAGTGATTGGCGATATCGGTTGCCGGTTCCATTTCCGTTTTGGTCATGGTTTTCATTTCAGTCTGATCTTCCGGAGGCCGGAAACTCGTGTCGTAAACCTTGGGTTGTTTCTTCTCGAGAATCTCCAGTAGTTTCAATTCCTCGACAAAAAGAACAGCCAGATCGGCACGGTCAATTTCATCGATCAAAGCGATTTTGGCTCCGATTTTCGTACCCGGTGCCGCGCGCTGGATCTTCTGAACAAGTTCCCATTCGGCATTCGCTTCTTTGGCATAGTCCCCTTTCAGTTCCACGACTTTACTGAATGTGGATACGGCATCGCCAAAGTCATAGGCCTCTTTATAGGTAAGACCAAGATTGAAAAGTGCTTTTCCCGAATTCGGATTGATCTTCAACGCTTTTTCGAACTGTTTGACCGCATCATCCAGCCAGTCGTCACCCTTTTGCTGTTTGGCCAAAATGCGCCCTTTGGCTATATATCCGTCAATAAACTGTTTGTCTTTATCCTTGTCGATCCCTTTGTCCACCCAGTCCAGTGCTTCTTTAAAATTCTTTTTTTCAGCCTCGACCAAACCCATGCCGACATAACCACCCGGATAATCTGGATCAATGGCTGTGGCGCGTTCGAATTCTTCCACGGCTTTGGCGAGGTTGTTGACTTTTAATTCCCTTAAGCCCTGATTGTAATGGTTTTCTGACGTATCCAGAACCGATTCCTTTTGGATGGGTTTCGGACCGCAGCCACTGACAATCAATCCGATGGCCAGGATCAATAAACTCACGATTTTCAGGGTACGGATCATCATGGGTATCCTCCCTATTTTAATTTAATAGATTGACTGACGATTCACTCAATTAATCAAGAATAAACATCACCTTGCAATGCTGCAGGAAATTCATGTTCGAAGCGGCATTGTGAATCATCGTCCCATCTGCATCGCTGACAACCACATCTGTCTTGTTCGGGCCTGTGGCTTTAATTGCTTTTACAACGAGCGGATTGTCCGCAACACGTTCATTCATCCGGGCCTGATTAATATCTTTATCATACGCCACCATTCCAATATCGATGGCAAAATCCCGGCTGACATATTTGGAACCATAGATTTCTTCGCCGTCTTCATTTAAAATTCTCGGTGCCATTGCCGGGCGAACACCGAGTTCTCTTGCGTCTACAACCAATCCCGTATAGACTCCTCCACCGGTCATCGCAGTCGTACCGGCTACGCCGCTTTGAATCAGTTGAACATTCGGCGGAACCGGTTTTCCAGCCGGCCACGGCTGACCGCAAGTGGGACAAAGAAGCTGACCGCCAGTTTGAAGCACACCGCCTCCGAACTGCTGCGGCAGCAATGCGTCTAAGAGAACACCGGTGAGAGGCACTTCGACATCGACTTCGACATCCCCTGTGGACATGTAGCGTGTATCGACAATCTGATATCCCCTCACGACACCTTCGACCCGGGAGTTGATCACATCGCTGGTCAACATGGCATTTTCCACCGTTGTTTCCGACGTAAGATTAATGCCTTTTACAACCTCCAGCAAATTCCGAAGTGCATCCAGTTTAGCTGCCCGGAGTGCACCGGCCCGTTGTGCTCCCTGAGGTGAATTGGGATTCGGCGCTCCGATTCCCGTGCAACGTACCATCTGCTGCGTCCAGTTGACATTTCCCACGCCGCTGACCGGCTGAACATACCCCTGACCAAAAATAAGAGCGGGAATGATCAAGGATAAGATCAACACAAAAACAACACTTCGTTTCAATTCAAACATAATCTTCCTCCTTTTATTTTAAGGAATGATTTTGCCGCAAAAAAACGAGCGAATGACGGGGTTCGAACCCGCGACATCCAGCTTGGGAAGCTGGCGCTCTACCAACTGAGCTACATTCGCTTTGCCATATTTAGTAGAATTACAGTCAATAAATTAACTCTTTTCAAATAAAAGTCAAGATATTTCTTAACGGATCGTAAAGGCCACTGTAGCCATGATTCCGTTAATTTTAAGCGGTTCATCCTCATCCTCTTTCGATTGGAATTCGTCTGCTCGCCATCCTGCCATAACAGATAATCCGGAGCGACTGGAAATCCCCAAACCGGCAGTGTATGCCAATAGGTTTATGTCCTTATACATTTCATCTCCCCCTGAGTTCACCAAATACGCAATAGAACCGAAAATAAAAAATGGAGAACGTGAGAAAGGAAACATCAGCGATGCACCGCCACCCATAAACGTTCCGCTACTTTCATCATCACCCACCCACTGCATATCACCGTACCAATAATCGTGATATGTAAAATCATACTCCTCCTTCATCTTTAGATTTTTGAAGGCAAAAAAGAGGCTAATATTACGATGGATGGAATACCCCACAGAAAGATTGAGGTCGGTTCTCTTTACTTTGTCTTCACCTTCCGCTCCCCAGTCCTCCAATTCTTTACTCCAATCCCATGTTCCGAAAAACATGGATCCTCCTAATATCATTTTGCCCATTCGGATATTCAAGTATGGACCGATCATGTTGCTGGCTTTGGTTTCTTTATTACCTTCCATTTCATATTCCATTCCTCCGCGCCAATAACTGCCGCCGATGGTAATTATTGTTTTCTGTCCAAAAACCTGTGCTGTGGCTAATAAGACCAGCAGAATTCCCATTAGAATTTTTACGGTTTTCATACTTCCCTCCTTTTTAAATGATTAAAATATCATAGGCATATCCGGTTCGGATTCCTCCTCTTCTTTTTCTTTCTTTTCTACTTTTTTCTTGACTGGTTTATTGCTTGTCTCTGTCCGTGGCTTGACCAAATCCCCGGTCTCTAACCGGACAGATTTATCCACAACTTCCGCCACAGAAAAACGGTCCTGCACTTTTGTAACACAGATTGTGCCTACATTGTCTTCACTCGCTCCGATTACATGACCTTCCAAGTCTGTTATCACCTCACCCGAACGGATCACGTCAAACTCCTGACCCATCTTGACACCGTCGGTTTCCCCCACATCGATATAAACCATATCTTTATCGATCCGAATAATTTTTCCTTCCAGTCCGACTTTATAGGAAACAGCAATGGCCAGTTCAGTAATCGCATGGGGCAGCTGATCTTCACCGCCCTGGGATTCGACGGATTCGGCGAGAATCACGAGTCCCGTCTGAACATCGACCATACGCGTATTGATGAGGTGCGTATTGCCTAAAAGCGTCACAGTGCCGATCATGATCTTCTGCACGTTCAAAATGCGTCCGATTTCGACAGCTTGACTGGCATCCGTAAATCCCATCATCTGGAATTTCTGCTCTTCTATAATTTTCTGAATCCTCTGGCGCTCGATAACTTTAAAATGCCCAGTATTGAAGAGCTCGGTGCGCAGGAGATCCGTTACGGCCTCTGCGCTGCTTTGCGAAATGTTCTTCCCTTCAAAATCCAAAACAGCCACTGTGATTTTATCACGGGCAAACAAGGAAGCAACAACAAACAGACAAAACGGAATAATGGAAAACCGGATTCTTTTTCGCATATCTCCCTCCATAGTTCCAATTTATATAAGAATAAATGAAAGTCAACAAATTTTTAAACAATATTTTAAAAACAGTTACTCTGTTGAATAGCTGATCAGCACATGTACCGGGATATTTTTCAGCAAATTTCGTCCGTTTAAAAAGGCCAGTTCGATCAAAAATGCCGTTCCGATCACGAAACCACCCAGCTTTTGAATTAGACGGACTGTGGCCGAGGCAGTTCCCCCCGTGGCCAGCAAATCATCGACAATCAGCACCCGCATTCCCTTTCGGATGGCATCACGGTGGATTTCGACTGCATCTTTGCCATATTCGAGCGTATACTCTTCCCGAACTGTTTCCGCAGGCAGTTTCCCCGGTTTTCGTACCGGTACAAAAGGAACACCTAACTCATAGGCCATCGCGCTTCCTAAAATAAACCCTCTGGATTCGATCCCCACGATAACATCCGGTTTTTGTTCGCGATGCGGATTACACAGTGCATGGATGGTGTTGTGAAAAGCCTCCGCATTGATCAACAGGGTAGTAATATCCTTGAAGACGATCCCCTTTTTCGGAAAATCGGGAACATCCCGAATATACTTTTTCAGATCCAGCATGATCATCTCCTCATCTAAAATGCAATATCAAAACCCGTGTATTTGCCCTGAAATTTTTCCCATGCGACTTCAACATTGCGCACCGCGGCCCAAGCATTTCCTGTTTTAAGTTCTGCGATCAATGTTTCAACCAGCCCTTTCGGTCCTTCCACTTCGATTTCCACCTCGCCCGAAGGGAGATTCTTCACCCACCCGGTGAGTTCCATCCGGCGCGCGATTTTAGTCACAAAAAAACGGTATCCGACTCCCTGTACCATTCCCGAAACGATGATGTGTGCACAAACATCCATCTCATTGATTGATATAAAAAATGGAATATCCGATCATTGATAAATTCTAATTACCAATTATTTCAAACAGCATCCTGACAGCTTCTTCAGGATCTTTGGCAGCAGGAACCGATGGATCGATTGCCCAGCTTTGCAGAGTCACAAGCGGTACACCGAATTGAAGAGCAAAAGCAATTTCGGACAATGTCCCGTAGCTTCCGTCTACTGCGATGATACCGTCACTCGAATGAATGATAATGGCATTCCGGGCCACTCCCATGCCGGTTGGAACGACAATGTCCACGTAGGGATTGGCGTCTTCTCTGGACGTAACCGGAAGGATACCCAAGGTGGTACCGCCGGCCGTTTTTGCTCCCCGGCAGGTCGCTTCCATCACGCCCCCCAATCCACCGCAGATCAGAACGGCATTTCGTTCTGCGATCAATCGTCCCACACTCTCTGCAGCCTTGATCATTTCGGACGAGACATCCCGTCCACCAATGACGCCGATTTGAATCCGACGAGACACATTTGCCTCCAACAATCACGGAATCTATCTAAGCAGAACCGCTTTCTTGACAAACCGGAATTGACTGGATCGAAACTCGATGAAATAGAGTCCGGTGGATACCTGGTTCCCACTTTCATTCCGGCCGTCCCAACGGACAGTATGATAGCCCGGTTCCTTCGGCCCAGTTACCAGTGTTCTGACGGTCTGACCAAAGCTGTTATAGACAATCAGACGAACTTCCGATGAAACCGGCAGGCCGAAACGGATTACGGTCTCCCCGTTGAACGGGTTGGGGCGGTTCTGTTCCAATACAAAAGTCGATGGCATTTCGATGGGGCGTTCTTTTCCAACAGCCGTAGCCAGTTGGAATGAAAAATCATCCCGGCACCGCGTCGCTTGTCCTCCGGTATCGTTTGCGGTCACCCGCCAGTAATACCGGTTGTTTCCGTAAGTGGATGACCAGTCGAGTGTGTAAAATGAATCGAGAATATCATCTTCCTGAATCAGAAAACCGCTGTTAAACCGATCGGTCGTATCGAGCTGAAACGTATATCTAACTGTATCCCCCGCATCCGGATCGATTGAAGCTTCCCAGATGAAATCGATTGAATTCGGCCATTCCGACAGCGTGGTATTGTTTTCAGGATTCAGAAGCGTAAAGGAACCGGGGAAATCCGGTTTGGGAACAACGGAAACGATCATCTCATCCTGATCGGCCGCCCCCAGCGGATCACTGACCTGTATCGTGAGTGTATCTTCACCATTCCAGTTCGGCACTTTCGTGAAAAAACGGACGACCTGTTCCTGCGGCTGGATTAAATAGCCGATATGATTTCCCTCGAATATATTGATGGTCAGCAGTGAATCCGGATGATTCGGATCTTCGATCCACTGAAACAGGGTTTGAAAAGAAAGGGTCAATGTATCATCCTCATCGAATTCGAATATCGTATCGGGCAGTGCGATAACGGGATCGTAATTGACGAATACGGCCGTAATGGATTTCGGCGCATCGATCCGAACGGTATCCGGATTGCTGTTTCCAGATAAATCTCCGGACCACCCGGAGAATACATAGTTCGCTGCGGATTTGGCTTCCAAAACGACATCGGAATTCTCCTCCAGCCATTTTCCTGAAGGGGTTTGAAGGATGGTCCCCGCCCCGCTTGGCGTCACACTCGTCTCGAAAGTGTGCTGTGTCACAAACAGAGCAGTCAGCGTATCCTGATGATTCGGAACTAGGTACGTCTGACAAAATTCATGAGCATTGTTCCAGGTCTGGAACTGATATCTTGTGAAATCATTTTCATATTGCATGCGATCTACGCACACGAAGTGAGAACTGGATTCAGGCCAATCAAAATCAGAGGGAGCAAAATACGGCTCGGCATCTGCAATAAACCGCAATCCATCAGGTTCAGTCTGGATAACGATATGTCGCAGCGGTGAAAAATGAGCTGTCACGGACATGGGACCAGTGATTGTAACCGTTTTGGGATTCACGGTTTCCTGAATATCGCCTTCCCATTTCAAAAATCCATAACCGCTGTTCGGAAGCGCGGTCATCATCACAGAGGTATTGGCATGGAACGCGGTTCCCGGAGGATTGACCTCGACGTTTCCCCAGGCAGGATGGTTCACGGTGATCGTGAGCGGATATTGAATTTCCTCTTGGCCGCTTGCGGTACTTAAAGGAGACGCATAGTTGTCAAATAAATCTTTTGCCTGAGTTGGGCTGATATTATCGGGGAGATAATAAGTCAGCATGTCCGCATCGATGACGCCCTCGATGTCGCTCCCCCACGTTTTGATGCCAGTATCGCCGTAGGTCCACCCGTCGCCTGTATCCTCTGTATCGTCATTGTTTTTCCCTTTGTCCACAAAATAAAGCTGTTTGCTTCCAATCGGCTGGGTGTTTAAACTGATGACATTGACAAGAGAACCTTTTTTGATTATGGATTGTGCCGGATCGGCCACGATCAGATACCAGTTGTTGCCCGGCCATTGTATGAAATGGTTAAATTCGGATTCAATACCGTTGATGCGCACCCAATTCGGATTAGATGTGTTATAAAACAACATGTTCAAGCTTTTATCGCTCAAATCCGTCGAAAAACGAATTTGGGTGATCCTGATATTGATATCTCCCGAAGAAAATTCTTCCTTATCCAGATTCAGATTATCGATTTCCCACTGCGAGAATGTGGGATAGAACGTGGAGACGAAAGGAATTTCGAGGTGCTCATCCAGTTCGCTTCCTCCTGTGATGTTGATTTCCAAAATCATCTGCCGATGTAGTCTCACCGAATGACGGGTACTGGTTTCAACCGATTTCTTTTTCACTTCAAGATAGATACTGGCAATGCCGAAATTGTATTCCCGTGGCGGTTCGATATTTTCTTTAACAACGATTTCCTTGGTTCCCAAAAGCGGTAAATCAAACTCAAAAACAAGCCGAAATTTCTGACGATCCAGAAAATCGATACTATCTCCGCCTGCAATCTTGTTCAGATAAAGGGCCTGCTGGAATCCGGTCTGGCCGTGCAGAATGGTATAAGTATCTGTGACGACCTGGTCGGTTCCGGACAGATATTGAATATATGGATCCAAAGATTCCGAAATTGTTGAGGAGCAGTAGATATAGATCCATCCCTTTTCTCCCTGTCCAAGCGGATCCGTAACGGCAATCCGGTAACGGTTTTTGGCACGAGAGGATGCGTTGTCGATCCACGAAACTTCCGAGGTGCTGTCACCCAGGTCTTTCGACAGAAACACGATTTCATCATTCGCATCGAGCACGCCGTTCTTTGTGCCGAAATAGGAATCACTTCCATCGAGTTCATCCACCTGAAACGGGATGACCTCCCATCGGTCCGCCGACTCGATGTACCGGTAGACCCAGATGTGATCGACAGACTCTCCCAAGAATGCGGAAACTTCCGCTCCCGTGATCACGATGGGATCGTGTATTCTCTCGATTGTATTCGTCTCGCCAAAAAGCAACCCGGCATTCATCAAAAAAAAGAAGAAAAAAAGGAGAAGTAAAATCCGCGGCAATGTTTTTGTGTCGTGTGCGTTCATGAGCTTAATCCTATTTCTCGTTTGATAGCATATATATTCTTAAGATCATTCTTTATCAAATTTTTATAAAAGCTTAAGACTTTATTTAAATTTAGAAGCAGCCAGGTTACTGAATGGATCACATCTTTCTACGGGGTTAGCCGATACATCATTCTCGGAAACGGGATGGTCTCGCGCACATGAGGCAAACCGCATATCCAGCCCACCGTACGTTCGATACCCAATCCGAATCCGGCATGGGGCACGGAGCCGTATTTTCGAAGATCGAGGTACCACTCAAAGGCTTCTTTGGGAAGATTGTGCTTTTCGATTTTCTGTATGAGCGTTTGATAATCGTCCTCTCGCTGTCCACCTCCGATAATTTCACCCACGCCTTCAGGAGCCAAAACATCCACACAAAGTGCCTTGACCAAATCCTCAGGATCGTTCTTCATGTAAAATGCTTTGACCTGGGCAGGATATCGATGCACCATCACCGGTTTATCGTACGCTTCGGAAATCACGGTTTCATCGGTCCCGCCAAAATCGTTCCCGTATTCAAATTCGACCCCTTTCTTCTTCAGCAAAACAGCGGCTTCGTCATAGGTCAACCGCGGAAACGGTGGTGTTATTTTTTCCAGCGGCTCAATATTCCGTTCGAGTATTTTGAATTCTTCCCGCCGGTTTTCCAGCACGCGCTGTATGATGTATACGATAAAATCTTCGGCCAGATTCATATCGTCATTCAAGTCGGCATAGGCGACTTCGGGCTCGATCATCCAGAATTCGGTGAGATGCCGCCGGGTTTTGGATTTTTCCGCCCGAAAGGTCGGCCCGAAACAATAGACCTTGCCCAGTGCCAGAGCTGCGGCTTCCATGTAAAGCTGCCCGCTCTGAGTCAAATAGGCCTTGCTACCAAAGTAATCCGTTTCAAAAAGCGTGGTCGTTCCTTCACAAGCTGCCGGAGTAAAAATCGGTGCATCCACTAAAACGAATCCACGATTATCAAAAAAATCACGGCACGCCTTTATGATTTCGTGCCGGATTCTCAATATCGCACTTTGCCTCGAAGAACGCAGCCACAGATGGCGGTGATCCATGAGAAACGGCGTTCCGTGTTCTTTGGGTGTAATGGGATACTCTTCCGCCAGATGGATGATTTGGATTTCTTTAACCTGAAGTTCGTATCCTCCCGGTGCCCGTTTGTCTTCGGCCACTTTTCCGGTAACGATGATGGAAGATTCCTGGGTCGCTTGCTCACAGGCCAAAAACGACGCCTCAGAAACATCCGATTTCGAAACCACACTCTGAATGATGCCTGAACCGTCTCGGACCAGGAGAAACCAGAGTTTTCCACTGGAACGTTTGTTGTACAGCCATCCCCTGATCGTAACTTCCTTGCCTTCATGTTTCGATACTTCCGAAATGTACGTCTTAGCCATGATTTCTCTTTCTAAATGACCTAAAGTGACTAACGTTGAAAGTGACTAAAGTGTTATATTTTTACCAATCGATGAAAACAGGGCCAGCAATTCCCCGCATTCCGAATGCTCCTCCCCAACTCCACCCTCAGGAAGCAGCTTCGTCTCTTCAAGGACTTCCAACCAGTACTGTGTCTCGCTCGCCTCGCTCTCGCATATCCGAATTTTATTTCGAAAATCGGCTTTACTCCGTGCTCGATTTGCCTCCCTGTAATTTGCACCAATGGATGTCCCGGATTTCGTTATTTGCGTTCTAATAACCCTTCCCTCCGACGTGTTGGGTATCTTCGATGACAAACGAATAATTCTCACCGCAAATCTCTTGACCCGATCCTCAAGTGCCTTAGCAAACTCTTTATTGTCCAAACCCTCATCCCCCATTTTACTTTAGTCACTTTAGTTCACTCAAACTCATTTTAGTCACTTTAGTCATTTTAGTTCACTTAAGGCACCTACCTAACCCCAATCTTCGGACTTCGGATCGCGAATCATGAGATCGTGCACCGCCGCTTTTGGATCTTTTCTTTCAAACAGAACCTGATACACCTCCTGTGTAATAGGCATCACGATATTGTGCTTTCTTGCCAAATCCACGGCCGACTGGGTGGTCCGAACGCCTTCGGCCACCATGACCATCCGGTTCAAGACAGTCTTCAATTTTCGTCCTTTACCGATTTCACGTCCCAGATACCGGTTCCGACTGTACCGGCTCATACAGGTCACAAAGAGATCCCCCATCCCGGAAAGTCCCGCAAATGTCAATGGATCGGCTCCCATCATGGTCCCAAGTCGGGTAATCTCCGCCATGCCGCGCGTCATCAAAGCGGCCTTGGTATTGTCACCGCACCCGACGCCGTCGCTGATGCCTGCTGCAATGGCAATCACATTTTTCAGAGCGCCCCCTAATTCCACACCGATCACATCATTGCCGGTATAGACCCGAAATGTGGGACACATGAACAATTCCTGAATCCGGCGGGAAGTGGCGTAGGAAGTGGATGCCGCGACCACCACCGTAGGGACGAACCGGCTCACCTCCTCGGCATGGCTGGGACCGGAAAGGACCACAATGCGTTCTTCCGGAAAATCCGGCAGGGTTTCTTTCAACAACTGGGACATCCGAAGCAGTGTATAATTTTCGATTCCCTTGCTGCAAATGACCAGAATAACACCATTCAAAGAAAATCTGGTCAACTGTTCGCACACAGACCGGACCACATGCGAAGGCAGGGCAATCAGAACAGCCGCTTTTCCACTCACTGCCTTTTCAAGATCGTCCGTTATCTGAACTTCCTTCGGAATCTCAACCTTCGGAAGCAGTTCCGGATTCAAACGTGTTTTCCGCAACCGCTGGGCCACATCTTTGCGATATTCCCACATGCAGACGTCGTGCCCCAAGTGATGAGCGAGGATGGAAAGCGCCATTCCCCATCCACCTGCTCCGAGTATACCGATTTTTACTCCGATGGTTTCCCCCTCTCTTTTTTGGATTGCTTCCCAAACCGATGCTCTTCACCTCGAAGCAGCCGTCCAATGTTGGAACGATGAGTAAACAAAATCAACAAAGCCGTCAGGATTGAAATAACAACGAAGCTGACGGAAATCTCAGGCCGATAAAACTGTTTTTGCAGAATCAAGACGACCGGCAATACGATTGCTGCTGAAATGGATCCGACGGAAACGATACGCGTGATCAAAACCAGACCGATCCAGACTCCGAAAGCAATCAGAGCGGGAACCGGCATGAGCGAAAGAAGCACACCGAAAGCCGTGCCGACCCCTTTGCCTCCGCGAAATCCGGCGAACAGCGTCCAGACATGACCGATGATCGCGGCCGCACCCGCAAGAATTTGAACGAATGAATGATGGATCGGGATTGGATCGAAACGAATCGTAGACACCACTGAGACAGCCAGCAATCCTTTCCCGATATCGATCAAAATGACAAACAGAGCCGGTTTCCATCCCATCACGCGGAAGACATTCGTCGCACCCGCATTGCCGCTCCCGTGATTCCGGATGTCGTCCTTCATCAAAACCCGGCTCGTCAAAACCGCCGTCGGAAACGAACCGATTAAATAACTCAACACAATTATAGTAAGGATTGAAAGCATCGTTGACCCACAATTCTTTCCGGGACGATATTTTCTGTTTTACTCTAAAACACTTCTCTTGTTTATTTAATTAATAATTTATCTAAAATCCATTGATAATTCAACAATTGAATATATATAAGAAAGGATTCTTTTTCTAAACCACCTCACCCATCACAACCGCCTTTTCGGATTGTGATTCAAGAGCGTTTAAAACAGCATCGACCTGTGTTTTTGGGACGATCAGAATAAATCCGATTCCCAGATTGAATGTCTTTCGCATTTCCTCTTCGGGAACGTTGCCGGATTTTTGGATGAGTTCGAAGATCGGCGGTCTTTCCCAAATGGACCAGTCGATATTTAATTTCAGACCTTCGGGAATAATGCGCATCGTATTGCCGGCAATGCCGCCGCCTGTGATGTGCGACATGCCTTTGATTTCAAATCGGTCCAGGAGCGGCTGCACGATTTTGAGATAACACCGATGTACCCGAAGCAAGGCTTCGCCGATGGTCGTCCCCAGTTCGCTGACATGCGTGTCCACCTGATAGTTCGTATTCTCGAAAAGCACCTTCCGCGCCAGAGAATATCCGTTCGTGTGCAGTCCGTTTGAAGACAGACCGATCAGCATATCCCCTTTTTGGATCGAACTGCCATTGACAATCTTTTGCTTATCGACAATCCCGACAATCGAACCCGCCACATCGTACTCGCCTTTTTGATAGAATCCCGGCATCTCGGCCATTTCCCCGCCGACGAGCGCACATCCCGCGTTTTTACATCCTCTGACCATCCCCGCGACGATTTTCTCGATCACGTCGGGGGAAAGTTTTCCTGTGCCGATATAATCTAGAAAGAACAGCGGCCTGGCCCCACCCGCAAAAATATCGTTCACACAGTGGTTGACCAGATCCTCTCCGATGGTATCGTGCTTGCCCATCATGAATGCGACTTTCAGCTTCGTCCCCACACCGTCAATGGAGGAGACGAACACGGGTTCCGAGTACGCAGAAAGGTCAAGCTGGAAAAAGCCTCCAAACTTGCCGATATCCGTCAGCACGCCGGTCGTGAATGTGGATCGAACCATCTCCTTGATCCGGTTGACTGCTTCTGCCCCTGCATCGATATCAACGCCGGCATCTTTATAATGAATGGGTTGTTTCATCCTGCTCCTGCTTCATGAATTTGGCTCTGACGCCCTGAAAAAAAGAAAGCGCCAATCCGGTTTGATAATCCGGATAGGTCCATTCGTTTGCGTGGAACCGGTTGTGGATAAATCTCAACTGGACATCTCCGTAAATGCCCTCTCCGATGAAAACACGATGGGCAAAATCCTTGGTCGATGCAAGAATCAGCTTGGCACCTGTGATGTAGCCCGGATCGAGATTCACCCTTCTTTTGCCTGTTTCTGACCATCTGGCTTCGATCTCATTGGTTTTCAATTTGATCCTTGGCAAGGCGTCCGGATCGACAAGAGAACGAAAACTCAAAAACACTTTTTTCAGGCCGGGTCCCATTTCATCTTCATAATAATCGGAAAATGAAAAATCGAAAACATCGGATTGTTCCTCCACCGACCCTGCCACGGATTGAAGTTCCTGAATAATTCGAATAAGATCGATTTGAGGCTGAAACATCACGCCGCAGATTGGTTTGACTTTCAACACCTCCCGAATCGCGCTCACGATTTACTCACGAAGCATCTGAACGATTGCATGCATCCACATAACATTGAAAAACAAAGATGCTTTTAATATCACAATTTCAACGAAGAATGTCAAGACAATTCACCCTTTCCATTCCGATCCTGATTGAGACAAATATTTTTCAGTTGGATTAAAAAAGACTTGACATTTTAAAAAAAGGTATTATATTAAGTATACCTACTACAATGTAGTAGATTTATTCAATGTCAAAAAGTTTGGAGTCACAATATGGCAGGTCAAAAAGAAATTCCTGAATTATCCAGAGCCGAATACGATATTCTACGGGTACTCTGGAATCAGGGGAAACAGACAGTCCGGGAAGTTCATGACCATCTTCACGAAACATACAAATGGGCTTATACGACGACCAAAACCATGATGGATCGAATGGCCAACAAAGGACTGCTCAGCCGGGAAGAATTTCACGGCATTTTCCTGTACAAACCCATGATCACGCGCCCCATGGGACTGGCAAAAATCGTCACATTTTTTGCCGACCGCGTTCTGGAAATGGATACGGGTTCAGTCGTGTCGTTGTTTGCGCGGAGCAAATCCCTGACTCCCGAAGAACTCAACGAGCTGGAAAATTTGATCCACAAAATCAAAAAAGAGAACGTGCAATGATATTGCAATTATATGAGATCTACGAGAAAATCAGCACAGCAGCGATTTCCTGGATCGGCAAGGAAGTCCTCTTTTCCACCATTCTCTTCGTGTTCCTTTTTCCGATGTCACGGATGTTAAAAAAACGGTCGCCTTCCTGGAAACTCGGCTTGTGGAGTCTGATCCTTTTGCGTCTGATGCTCCCTCCGGATTTCTCGCAGCCTTACAGCGGAAGAATCCTTGTCAGCCGAATCGTCACGGAGATCAGAAAGACACTCTTCCTTCGTCAAACGAATCACACTTCTTTTTTCGAAAACAATCAGAAATCTAACAATGAAATGGATTCGAAGACGGACAAAGGTCACAAAGGTCCGGTCTCTCCTGAAACGGTTCTTTTCTTTTTTTGGATGACCGGCGTCGGAATTTCGGCCGGACTTTATATTCGCCGACGAAGAAAACATGTCCGGTTTATTCGGAACGCTTCGCCTGTGCCCGATTCCAAAATGGATCAACTAATTGAAATCTGGCGATCTCGTTTCGGGATTAGACGCGCTATTCGAATCGTTACATCCGATGGATTTCTCTCTCCCTTTACCCTTGGGATTTTTCGACCGGTCATTTACATCCCGAATCATTTATTGAAAGATATGCCGCGGAAACATCTCGAATCGATCATCGCTCACGAAATGGCACACATCCGGCGATTCGATGAACTCTGGATGCTCATACAGAACACGCTTCAAATACTCTACTTTTTCCATCCGGTGGTCTGGATCACCAACAGCAGAATTTCTTTCTATCGTGAATGCATTTGCGACCATATGGTGTTAACTAAACATAAAATCTCTGCAGAGACGTACGGGAATAGTCTTCTGACTATTCTGAAAACCAACCTGTTCGGATCCGATTGTCTGAAAACGGTTTCCGGTCTCGGAAATCAGCGGAAACAGTTCAGCAGCCGGATCCAAAATTTGAAAGGAGCAAATACTATGAGAAAAAACAGCCGGATTGTTTTCCTGCTGGCCTATTGTTTTCTTGGCATCTTTCTTTTGCCTATGGCACAGGGGCGTCTCAAAACATCGGATTCTGAAAAAACAACAAAAACCGATTCTCAATGTGCAGAGAAAAAAACAGAAGACATCCAAAACATACAGATCAAGTTGATTAATCCGGTGCCCGGATCAAAAATCGCGGCCCATTTCGGACCGCTCATCGATCCGTTCACGCACCAGAAACGTTTTCACAATGCCGTAGATCTGCGTGCCTTCGAAGGAACGGAAATTCTGGCTCCTGCCAATGGAACCGTTCTCATCGCGGAATCGAGTTACGAGAAGAATGCAGGATACGGAAAACACATTCTGATTGACCACGGAGACGGGCTTCAAACCCAATATGCCCACCTGTCCGAAGTACTCGTGGAAAAGGGACAATCCGTCCGGCAGGGAGAATGCATCGGAAAGGTCGGCAATACTGGCAAGTCCACGGGCCCTCATCTTCATTTCGAACTCTTGAAAGAGAATACGCCTCTCGATCCGGAAAAATACATTCGGTTTGATAAATAGAAATCATTCCGGTAGCTGAATTAAAATTTTGGATGAACAATTTATCGTTCCGGGCGCCTGTCAGTAGACAGGTGTCCCGGATTTTTTTTTGCGACTGGAAAATTGGAATAGCCTCGCATTCGAAGGAATGACAAACATATGAATTTGAATTCAATCTCCTTCAAACGAATCGTTTATCGACTCTTTCTTGACTCGAAATTTTAAATTTCGTATATTAATCCCGCTGATTCAATACACGCCGGGGTGGTGAAACTGGTAGACGCACTGGACTCAAAATCCAGCGGGGCTTGCTCCATGCGGGTTCGATTCCCGCCCCCGGCACCAAATTGAGGGATTGTATTAAAAGTCCATACCCGAATGAAAAATTTACATTGTTTTGGACTTTTGACATAGTCCCCTTTTTCTTTGAGGCATCGCTGACCTGGCATCGTAGTGGCATCTTTTTAACCTTGACATTCATGGTACAAATTATTACAATTATTACAATAATGATCAAATCGAACAGACTGAAATCTTATTCTTCATGAATCGAATATTAAAAATCGTTCTCATTATTTTTCTCGTAATCAGTGCCATTTTGCTCATTATGGCCGTTTCCGGCTACCGGATGATCATGGGTGCTCTACCCGTGACCAAAGGCGATCTGACTGTACCGGAGCTTCAATCAGAAGTCTGTGTATACCGGGATGGCTATCACATCCCCTATATCTTTGCCCAGAACGAACACGATCTCTTTTTTGCCCAGGGCTACATCACTGCACAGGACCGGCTCTGGCAGATGGATCTCTGGAGACGATACGCCAAAGGGCGGCTTTCTGAAATTTTCGGTTCGTTTACGACAAAAAGTGACAGCATGATGCGGACCATCGGCATCAACCGTATCGTCGAACGGATCGAACCCGAACTTTCCCCGACATCAAAAAGGATCATGCAGGCCTATGCGGACGGTATCAATGCATTCATCCGGCAGAACAACAAACACCTGCCCATAGAATTTAAAATACTGAATTACCGGCCCGAGCCGTGGGAAATTACCGACTGTCTCGCCGTGCTCCGGCTCGTCGGCTGGCAGATGAGTGCGGGCTGGACAATCGAACCGGCTATCGGTGCGCTGGTCGATCAACTGGGACTGGAAAAAGTCAAGCATTTACTTTCATTTCATACTGGAGATACGGCTGTCTCTCAACCCAAGGGAGAAAAACAGGAATCCGGATTTTTTCGGGAATTTGCGGAACGGTTCAATCCGGCTCCTTTCCCCAGATCCGATTTCAGCAGCAACTGCTGGGTCGTTTCCGGAGAACATTCGGCCACGGGCAAACCCATCCTGGCAAACGACCCTCACCTCGCCTTTCTCAATCCGTCTTTCTGGTATGAAATTCATCTGACAGGCGCCGGATTCAACGTGACCGGATTCTCGATTCCCGGCCTTCCTCTGATCGCTGTCGGAAACAACGACCGCATCGCCTGGGGCGCCACCAATTTACTGGCGGACGATATCGATTTTTATATCGAGAAATTCGAAACGGAAAACGGTTCGAGATATTTGTCAGACAGCGGATACCGCACCGTAAAAACCATCTCGGATAAAATACGGGTCAGGGACCAGACGCCGATCGATTTCACCATCCGGGAAACCCATCACGGTCCCGTTGTCAGCGCGATCCTCAAACATCCCGAGCCGGACAAAGCCATCTCATTACGCTGGACCGGTCAGGAAATCAGCGACGAATGTTTGGCATTTTACAGATTGAATCTTGCAGGCGACTGGGACTCTTTCCGGAATGCCCTGCGATATTTCGAAATTCCTCCGCAAAATTTTCTCTACGCCGATGCAGAGGGGAACATCGGTTATCAGGTCGCGGGCAAAATCCCCATTCAAAACCAGGCAACGCATTTTTTACCGAAACCGGGACAAAATCCGGAAAACGAGTGGAAAGGATTCGTTTCATACGATCAACTGCCTTCTATTAAAAATCCGAAACAGGGAATCCTCGTTTCGACCAATGACGACAGAAAATTCAAGTACGGCCGAAGCGAGATCTTAAACTACGCCGATCTGCCCTATCGCCTGAACCGTATCAAACAGCTTCTTTCGGAAAAACCCGAACTTTCCATCATGGACATGAAAAAAATTCAGGGAGATATCCAGGCGGATTGTGCTCTGGACGTGTTGAAACGGGTTCTCCCCCATTTGGAAAATTTGACATCCGAAGAGCCTCTCGTTCAAAAAGCAGTTACTATGCTTTCCCAATGGGACGGACAGATGAAAGCGGGCAGTGCGGAAGCACTGATTTTCGAACGATTTTTTCTCCGACTGCTCGAAAACATGTACAAAGACGAACTGACCGAACCCCTTTACAATTTATGGCTCGATCTGCACATTTTTCCACTGACCAGTCTTCTCCGGGAACTGAGTGATTCCAACTCTATCTGGGCAGATGATGTGACGACCCCCGGCAAAAGGGAAACCTTGCAGGAGATCATCCGGACGAGTTTCGAAAAAACAATCAAACAGATCAAAAAGGATCAGGGAGAGGATATGCTAAAGTGGTCCTGGGGAAAAGTCCACACGCTTCTTTTCGAACACCCCCTCGGACAGCTCCCTCTGATGAACAAAATTTTCGATATTGGACCATTCCACATGAGCGGCTCCGCCACGACATTGAACCGGATGGGATTCAGGCTGTCAAAGCCCTATCAAATTGTCTGGGGGACTTCGGGCCGGATCATCGTCGACTTCAGCGATCTGAACAACACCCTATCGGTTCTGCCGACCGGTCAGTCTGGCCAGCCCATGGACAGACACTACAACGATCAGGCGCAACTCTTCATTCACAACCTCTACCATCCCAATCTCATGGATACCACCAGAATCGTCCATGCCGGATGGGAATGTCTCAAAATGAAACCCGAGGAAAAATGATGAATGCTTTGAATGATCAAAAACCGATCCGAGAATACAAACCCGGCAACCGGGTTACGGGTTTTTTCGCGGTCAGAAAAATCGAATTAAAAACCAAACGGGATCAGAGTCCCTATCTCCTGATGGAATTGGGGGACAGCACAGGACGAATCAACGCCACCATCTGGGAAGATGCCAATACCTTTCGGGACATGATCCAAACCGGAGATATTGTCAAGATTCAGGGCACCATGATCGATTTCAACAAGAAGACACAGATCAACATCGACAAAATTCGAAAAGCCGTTCCCGACGATAATGTAAAAAAATTCGATTTCGTCCCCAAAAGCCGGTTGGATCTGGAATCACTCGGGAATAAACTGGACGAGTTGATTCAATCTATAAGAACTCAGCCTCTTCACGACCTCCTCGAACGCATCTTTCACCATTCCGAATTCGGACAATTGTTCAACCAGGCACCCGGTGGAAAGCTCTGGCATCATGCCTATCTGGGCGGCCTGCTGGAACACACCCTTTCCGTGGCCCAAATCTGCGAAACCATGTCCAAACTCTATCCCAAAGCCAGCCGCGACCTGCTCATTGCAGGGGCGCTTTTACACGATATCGGGAAAATCGACGAGTACGGATACGACCAGGGATTCATCGACTTCACCGACGAAGGACGGCTCTGGGGCCACATCTCCATCGGGGCGCAGCAGGTGCGAAAAGAAATCGAGCTCATGGAACAGGAAAGCGGATTCCCCGGTGAATTGAAAAAGCATCTGTTGCATCTGATTTTGAGCCACCAGGGTGAACTCGAACACGGCTCGCCGGTCGTTCCCATGACTTTGGAAGGCATCATCCTCTACTATGCCGATGAAATGGACTCCAAAGCCAATGCGGTTCAGCACATCATCGAGAGGGACACCGAACCCGGCAAACAGTGGAGCAAATACGTCCAGCCCATCGACCGGTTCATCTATCTCGGAAACACAGACAATCCAACTCCGACCACCAACCCACCCGAAGACGACCCTCAGGAAGATTTTTTTGGGTAATCGTCACGCGTAAGCTTTGCAGTAAACTAAGGATAATTTTATGTTTTTTACCAATTCAATTTATATTGATATTCTTATTTTAATTATCTTTGTTCTGCAGGGAAGCCAAGCAATTCAAATATTCATTATTTGTATAAGAAAAGGATATAGATATTCTATCTTAGATAGCTTTTTAGATCCATTAAAAATACATCATGATTTCAATGATATTAGGGAAAAAGAACTTTCTTTGGAATTAAAGAAAAAATATAATAATTTATATTTTAATTTTTGGCGTCTTTTTTTACTTCTAGGACTTATCTTAGTTCTGGTAGTTATGCTTTCCTTTTATGGTGTAATTGAATTAAAAATTCGGTTATAAATAAAACAAAGTATTATAAAAATTCCACCTCTTCAAAACAGAAAATTTGGAAAATAAACCTCTATGCGCTAAAAGTGCATAGGTTTAATAATGACTGAAAGTTCTATCGATTACTCAATAGAATGAGGTGACATTATGAAACCCCAAAACATATTCATAATCATTTCCTTCTTGATTACGACTTCAATTTTTTCTCAGCCATTCACAAAAAAATACCTTATGGCTTTTCATACATGCGGAACCAATTGCACCGATCCACGCAATCACAATGTCCGTCTTGCGGAATCCAACGATGGAGTCGACTGGACACTCGTTCCCAATTTCCAAACCTATAGCGGAAGTGTACCGGATGTAACTACTCGGGGCTCAAAACTATACATTTATAATGCAGGAAACGTAACCATCTATGACAGAGATACCAATACCTGGTTGGCCCAAACGACCTTTCAAATTACAGACACTTCAGGCACAGTTGTCCAAGCAACAGATCCATCGCTCTTTATTGATGACCAGGGAAGAATCAATCTATTCTTTCTTAATTCTACCGGGTCAACAGGCGATCCGGCAGGTTGTTCATCCTACCCTTGCAACAAAATTTTTGATTCGGCAATTGAAGTATCAGGTTCTGATGGAACAAGTTTTATTGCTCAATCCAACCATCGGGCTTCAATCGAACTTAATGCGGGTGTGGCTTCAGATCCGGATATCTTTTTCGATGGAACAACTTATTTTATGTACATATCAATGGGGCAAACATCGGTTGCTTATTCATCTGATTCATTGCATGGGTCATACGAATTACTCTCATCGCTGCCCAACGGTGTACTTACGGATCAAGGTGGCGTACCATGCGGATATTACGATCCCATCACAAACAAATATTGGACATACATATCCAAAAAACAGGTCAACGGAAATGTAGACATTAATCTGGCTGTGCATGATAATTTTAATTCACAGTTGAGTGAGGTAGATTTTACAACGGTTATCACAGGCGAAAGTATTGGATTAGATTCGTGGGTATATGCCGAGAGTCCCGGATTTTGCATCAATGGTTTCCTTGATTTACCCCAGTTGCCTTCACAAGTACAATTGGTATCACCCCCGAATAATTCTGAAATCTCGGAAACAAGCGTCACGTTTATTTGGAATACAAGCACTCCCGATGTAACTCAATACTGGTTTGAAAGCTCGGATAGTTCAAACTTCGTTTCATCTAAAATAGATACCTCAATTACGGATACATCTGTAACTCATATTTTCGAATTAACGGGGGAGCAATATTGGTGGCGGGTTAAAGCAAAAAACAATGTTGGCTGGGGAGAATTTAGTGAAGTTTGGAAATTCAGTTCAATCATCACGAACGTTGAAAATTTTGAGCATCCAAATGAATACGCATTATTTCAAAACTATCCAAATCCTTTTAATCCAACAACAATCATTAAATATTCTGTTCCTGGTAATGGTGAAACGACCCGGGGGGTTGTCTTTGCAACATTCAAAATCTACGATATTGTCGGGCGCGAGGTTGCAACTATTGTGAATGAGACAAAAGAACCAGGTATTTACGAAGTAGAATTTGATGGAAGCAAACTGAAAAGCGGAATATATTTTTATAGAATTATCAGCGAAACATATTCGGAAACAAGAAAGATGGTCCTCCTTCGATAGTTTGTAGACATTATGTTTAAAAAGTAAATTTATATTAAAGGCTCCCTTCCTTAAATT
>CAZIAH010000018.1:0-46258 GCA_964537715.1 uncultured bacterium
TAAGACACAGGATTTTGGTTCCTGCATTCGGAGGTTCGAATCCTCCCGCCCCAGCACGTGGTTAAAATAAATGAAACTTTATTTTTTGATTCGAATTTGACAATGCCACAAAAGAATAAAAAAAATGAAATAAAAATATTCTCGGGTACAGCCAACGTTCCCCTGTCCCAAAAAATTGCCAAGTATCTTGGACTCTCGCTGGGAGAGGTTGCAATTTCACGTTTTTGTGACGGGGAAATTAGCGTCAAGTACAATGAAAACATCCGGGGCATCGATGTGTTCATTGTACAGCCGACGATTCCTCCAGGCGACAATCTGATCGAATTGTTGCTTTTAATTGATGCGGCCCGGCGTGCTTCGGCCAAGAGAATCACGGCTGTCATCCCCTACTTTGGATATGCAAGGCAGGATCGTAAAGATCAACCCCGGGTTGCTCTTTCGGCAAAATTAATGGCCAATCTGATTTCTACGGCAGGCACCGATCGTGTCTTGACAATGGATTTACACTCGCCGTCGATTCAGGGATTCTTTGATATTCCGTTTGATCATTTATACTCTTTACCCATTTTTGTGGATTATATTATAAAAAGAAAAAAAGAAATTCCTGTGGTGGTTGCTCCGGATATCGGCAGCTCCAAAAGAGCACGTACGTATGCCAGCCGAATCCATTCTGAACTGGCTGTCGTGGATAAAAAACGTTTGGGACCCAATCAAATCGAAGCGGTTACGTTGATCGGTGAAGTGAAAAACAGGGATGTAGTTCTCGTGGATGACATTATTGATACCGCCGGAACGATTTGCCGTGCGGCAGACCTGCTGAAAGATTCAGGTGCCAAAGACATTTACGCCGTTTGCACACATTCAATTCTATCAAACGATGCGATTAATAAAATTGAAGGATCCGCTCTTTCAAAAGTCATCATTTGCGATACGATCCTGCAATCCGACGGGAAAAAGAGTGAGAAAATAGAGATGCTAACATCTGCCAAACTTTTCAGTGAAGCAATTCGAAGAATACATAACGAAGAATCGATAAGTTCTCTTTTCAATTAAAATATAAACCAACGAGGAAGCATAATGTCAGAAGCCGATATACAATGTCAAATAAGAAACAAGGAAAATCCTGTCACTGTTAAAACACTCCGAAAAGAGGGAAAAATTCCCGCCATATTTTACGCGCATGGAGAAGAGTCCATTCCCGTCTCCGTAGACGCAAAAACGATTCAACAAATGTTAAGTCACGAAATAAACATTTTAAATGTGATTTTCCCGGATGGCAAGACGCGAAAATCCATCATACGTGATATTCAACGTGATCCGTTGACCGATACCATCATCCACATGGATTTCCTGGGCATCAAACTGACACAGAAAATCAGAATTACCATCCCTATCCTTTTAAAAGGTACCCCCGTCGGTGTCAAAGATGGTGGTATTTTGGAACATCTTCTCAGGGAAGTCGAAGTTGAAGGTCTCCCGCTGGATATTCCCGAACACATTGAAGTGGACGTTTCAGAACTGAATATTGGAAATACCATTCGGTTGCAGGATATCCACTCGGAAAAGTTCGTATTCGCTACTGACATCAACCATGCTGTTGCCAATGTGATTCATCCAAAAGTGATGAAGCTGGAAGAAGAAATTGTCGAGGAATCGGTTGAAGAAGGCGAAGAAGAATCCGAAGAAAAGGAAAAAACAGAATCTGAAGAATAACAGTTTAAATTTATGGGGTTGTGGCGGTGTTTTGTATTGTTGGCCTTGGGAATCCAGGAACTGAATATCAAGATACACGGCATAATATTGGATTTATGGTTTTGGATGAACTGGCTAAAAAGTGGAAACTGAAATTTAAAAAAGGAAACGGTCCTTATAAGTTTATAAAATATAAACTTCGCAATCAGGATGTTTTATTGGCAAAACCAACCACTTTCATGAACAAAAGTGGAAATGCAGTAAATGCAATCTATCACAAGTTCCACATTCACCTTTCCAATTTTCTTGTTCTTTGTGACGATTTCAATCTCCCTTTAGGACAATTAAGATTAAGAAAGAAAGGCAGTGAAGGCGGACATAATGGACTTGCATCGATCATACAATCACTGGAAACACAGACATTCTGTCGTTTGAGATTTGGGATCGGCCTGCCGAACGGTGTCAATACAGTGGATTATGTGCTTTCACCATTTGACAACTCCGAATTGCCCGTTGTCAACGAAATGATCGAAAAAGGTACGCAGGTGGTCGTTGATTTTACGACAAGAGGTGTCGACTGGACAATGAATCATTACAACTAACAAACGTTTAATTTACCCTGTTCATCCTAATAACGGGATGAACCACAAGACCGAAGGGAGGCAAAAAACATGATCAGGGAGTATGAAACAACCTTTATTGTCGATTCACTTCTTCCGGAAGAACAAATCAATGTAACCATCGATAAGATTAAGGATTTTATTGAAAAGAACGGCGGCAAAATCAGCCAGATCGACCGTTGGGGAAAACGCCGTCTGGCCTATGAGATCGCCAAGAAACAATATGGTTATTATGTCTACATTCGCTTTCAATATGAAGGTGCGTTAATCAAAGAACTCGAACGGGAATATAAACTGGACGAATCCATCATTCGCTACCTCACGGTGTTGATTCCAAAAATTGTTCTTAAAAATGAATCGGAATCCGAAAAATCATCGCCAAAAAAAGCCGATGAAAACGAAGACATTAAAACTGAAGATAATTCTGAAGACAAAACACCGGAATAATGCATGGCAGTGAAATCGTATTTTAGTTTGAGGAGGTGTTCAAATTATGCATAATTTACGGATGCCAGATGTAAATCTTGTTATCATTGCAGGAAATTTAACACGTGATCCTGTATTTCGTAAAACAACCAATGGAACACCTGTCACCAATTTCTGGCTTGCATGCAATCGAAAATTTAAAGATAACAACGGACAATGGAGAGAAAACGTCTGTTATGTAGGCGTTGTGGCATGGTACAAACTTGCCGAAAGCTGTTCGGAAAATTTGCACAGAGGAAGTATTGTGATCGTCGAAGGAGAGCTTCAAAGCCGGAGCATAAGAACAGAGGACAGCAAAAATCGCAATATTATCGAGATTAAAGCACGGCGAATTCAGTTTCTGAACAGAATTGAAAATGTCAATGGCCTGCCGAACGAAGAAGACATGGCCAAGGGCAAAGAGAGCGAATCTTTTGAGGAAGAGGAACCCGCGGCACAAAACACATCTGCTTCTGAATCGACACCCACAAATAACGAAGTAACCGACGAGAACACACCTCTCAGTGGAGAATACGATTTCGGATATCAGGATATTAAAATTTAACAGTGATGTTGACAGGAGGCAATTTTGATTAAAACAAAAAGAAAAAGAATATGTCGTTTTTGCGAAAACCACGTAGACTATGTCGATTATAAGGACACCAAGAAACTACAAAAATTTACAACCGATATCGGAAAGATAATTCCACGGCGAACTTCGGGCACGTGTGCACATCACCAGCGGCAGCTTGTCAAAGCGATCAAAAGAGCGAGGCACCTTGCTCTCATTCCATTTGTATCGGACTACCCAAGATAAAGCATAGGATCAACAACATGATAAAAATAATATTACGTCAGGATTACAAATCGCTGGGAAAAGTCGGTGAAATTATTTCCGTGAAAGACGGATTCGCACGAAATTTTCTCATCCCTCAAAAAATCGGCATTCGGGCAACACCTGCAAACATGAAAATTTTTGAAGAAGAACAAAAACAGATTCAAAAACGGTTGAATAAAGACAAACTGGCATCGGAAAAACTTGCGAAGGAATTTGAAAGTCTGTCTTTGACAGCAACAGTGGCTGTAGGCGAAGAAGACAAAGTTTTTGGTTCCGTAACGGCACAAACGGTATCTGATTTATTGAAAGCAAAAGGATTCGACATCGACAAGCGAAAAATTTTACTTGATGAGCCAATAAAGGCTCTGGGCGTCTATAACATACCTGTCAAGTTGCACTCCGAGGTCGAAGCCAATGTCAGAGTCTGGGTAGTAAAAGAATAAATAGATTCCATTTCAGTAGCAGTTCAACACAAATCGGGCGTGGAGTAAAAAAGGGAGGCATCCAGAATGGAAAACATTCTTCCTGAATGTCAAAAATGCAATACAGGTGTCCTTGTACCTCTGTCGGATTACGGTCGTGAAGGAGCTACCATTCGCTACAAAGCATGGGTGTGTACAAACCCGGATTGCGGGTTTAATATCCGTATTGATAACGGAGAAATCAGTTTCGGGAAACCCATAGCTCAATCTCAAAAATAACGAATCGCATCAACACAAAACCAACACAAGAGGTAGAATTGTTTCAAAACTTCTATCTCTTGTGTTCCGATTTGGCTATGAAAATCAATTCAATGACAGACAACAGATGGTTTTACAACTACAGAATAAAACTATTTTCTCTGCTCAGTGCTTTGCTTCTCTGGTTTTACGTAATTACAGACAATAATTTCGAATACGCCCTAAAAGTACCCGTTCATCTGATCAATATGCCGAGTGACTGGATGTTGACCCAGCCTATTCCATTGCACATTAAAGTCCTTTTCAGTGGATCGGGAAAATCCCTGCTGAGTCTGCACTACCGCAAAAAACGAATGGACATCAATATGAAGCGGATTCACAATAAAGTGCTGTTGCCTCTATCGATTGATATGATTCAAGGCATCCCTGAGGACTTGAATGTTGTACCTCTAAAAATCATCAGCCCTGAATCGATATTTATCGAACTGGATCGTTTTATTACAAAAAAGTTGCCTATTCAAGCTCAAATTTCAATCATCCCCATGGATGGATATACTCAGGTCGGAGAAATCTCCATCCTCCCCGACAGCCTCGTTGTGAGCGGACCACAATCCCTTGTAAATAATATCGACAAAATTATGACGGAAGAAAAAACCTATCGAAATCTTGTAAAACCGCTCAGTAACAAAATAGCAATCATTCCTCCTCAGTGGGAAACCGTCCAGTATGCGGCCAGCCAAACAACATTCTATGCCGATATTCAGCGTATCGGCGAAAAAACCATCTCCGAGATTCCGGTTCAGGTGATCGGCCTTCCCAAAAACATGAAAGCAACCGTGATTCCATCCACACTTTCCGTGAAACTTCAGGGCGGAGTAAAAATCCTCTCGAAAATCAAAAAAGAGGATATTAAAGCAACGATTGACTTTCGAAAACGAACCCTGTATGATCGGAAAAAAATGCCCGCCATCATCAAACTTCCTCCGGAAATCAGTCTCTCCGATGTGAGACCGGAATTTTTCGAACTCGTGGTCGAAAGATGATGATCTTGGGTATTGAGACCTCGTGCGATGACACCAGTGCGGCTCTTTTCGACGGTAAAAAGTTACTTGCAAACGTCATCTCCACCCAGCTCGTTCACAGAAATTTCGGCGGCATCGTCCCTGAACTCGCCTCACGGGCTCACATTCAGCTTATCCTTCCCGTCATCCGGCAAACCATCGATCAAGCTCGTCTGTCTCTGCAGAATATCGAAGGAATCGCTGTCACCCGCGGACCGGGACTGGCCGGGTCTCTGCTGGTAGGACTGAGCGTGGCAAAAGGCCTGTCTTATTCATTGCAAATTCCATTTATCGGAATCAACCATCTGGAGGGACATATCTGGGCCAATCGGCTGCATCATGAGTCGCTCGACCCTCCCTTTATCGCATTGATTGTTTCGGGTGGACACACCCAGCTCGTTCACGTCATCCGCTGGGGGAAATACCAGGTAATCGGGCGGACCCGCGACGATGCGGCAGGCGAGGCGTTCGATAAAGTCGGAAAACTGCTCGGTCTGGGCTATCCCGGTGGTCCGGCCATTGAAAATCATGCCAAAAAAGGAAATGAAAAATATACCGCGTTTCCGAGAGCCTATCTGAAAAAGGGAAGTTTCGATTTCAGTTTCAGCGGATTGAAAACCTCCGTGCTCAACCACGTGCAGGCCATCGGACCTGAAAGGACAAAACAACATCTTTGCGATATCGCCCGCTGTTTCCAAGATGCGGTTTTGGACGTGCTTGTTGAAAAAACCGTACACGCCGCACAAAAATATCAGGTGTCCACTGTTTGTCTGGCCGGTGGCGTCGCCGTAAACAAAGCACTTCAACAGCTGATGACACAAAAATGTACGGAAGCGGGACTATCCGTTCTCTGGCCTCCTCCCATGCTCTGTACGGACAACGGCGGAATGATCGCTTGTGCCGGACACTACTATCTGACCAAAAAAGTCTCATCCCCGCTTTCACTGTCGCCTTTGCCGTCAGAAAATCTTTAAACACCGTCCGGTCATGAATATCCATCTGACTTTTTCAAAATCTCCTGTTCTCTTTTTAATTGTAATCGTTATCACAATGGTATTGTCGATTTGGACGTATCGGTACACCATCCCCCCGATTTCGAAGAAATACCGTTACATTCTCATCATATTGAGAACAATCGCACTGATCATGGTTCTTTTCCTTTTGTTCGAACCGGTCCTGACCCTCGACTCCCGCAAAAATTTGAAACCGTCTCTCTGTGTGTTGATCGATAACTCCAGTTCGATGGAAATTAAAGATAACCATCAAATTAGAAAAGAGAAGCTTCTCGAAATCCTGCGGTCCGATGAAATTAAAAAACTGAAAAGCAAATATACAGTCCAGTACTATTCTTTTTCGAATCAGCTCAACCCCGTAACAGAAAAAGGGCTGGATTCTTTAAGATTTGACGGCCGGGCGACAAACATCGCAGGATCATTGAAAGAACTTGGTGAACGATTGAATAACTTCCATATCGATGGTGTATTACTTTTGAGCGACGGTATCCAAAATCAGGGAGACGATCTCATTCGTACCGGTAAACATCTCGATTTCCCTATTTTTTCCGTAGCCATCGGAGAGATAAAATCCAGAACCGATCTCATTCTCACCGAAGTCACGACCAACGAATTCACCTATGTCAATAACCGCGTTCCGGTGGACGTCCATCTCCGCGGACCGGGTTATGCAGGCAAAAAGGCGGATCTTCTTCTCGAAATGGACGGCAAAATTGTCGATCAAAAACTGGTGACGATTCCTGCGGACAACATGGAGACCAATGCCCGGCTCTACTTTCAGCCTCTGGTGCCGGGATTTCAAAAAATCACTGTGCGGATTCCGAAACTGGACGGAGAATTTACTGATAAAAATAATGCCACGGACATGATCATCCGGGTGCTTAAAAACCGTCTTCAGGTCTGCCTCTTTTCGAGAGCCCCTGGCCCGGATCAGGGCTCCCTTGTTCGAAGTTTGAAGTCAGACGAAAACATCCTTTTGACAACAAGAACACAAATGAAGAACGGGACTTTCTATGAAGGTGCTCTTCCTCCTGAACCGGAATTAAAAAAAGCCGATGTGTTTATTTTTCTGGATTTCCCGGATGCCCGGACCCGGCAGGCTGCGTGGCGGCAGATCGTGGACGCAATTCGAAGTACAAGCATTTCCGCTTTTCTCTTTTCTGAAAAATTTTTGGATACGGATAAACTGCGGGCGCTGGAACCGGTTCTTTCTTTCCCCTTCAGCCGGAACAGAAATGAGATCGATGTGCTGCCTGTGATAACCAAATCGGGAGAAGGACATCCTGTTCTGAAAATTTCCGAAACCGAATTGGAAAACAAAAAACTATGGGAGCAGCTGCCTCCCATTTACACATCATGGATACCGTTAAAATCTCTGCCGGAAAGCGGAATATTGCTTGCGGCTGTTCCCGAAAAAAAGACGTCTTTGTCTCAAAAGATACCCCCACTCCTGATCGCCCGGCAAACAGGGGAACGGAAAATTCTAATCTTCACCGGATACGGTTTTTACCGGTGGGATCTTCTGACTCAGGAAAACCGGCAAAATCCAAAAGTGGTGGATCATTTTCTCAGCCAGTCTCTCCGATGGCTCTCCACGCCCGAAGCCGGGAAGCGAGTGCGTCTCACCCTTCCCAAAATAACTTTCAGTGCCGGGGAACAAATCAGGATGACTGTGGAAGTATACGATGAAACATACAACCCCGTTGAAAATGCCACGGTGAATCTGAAAGTGACGTCGCCCTCTTCCGAATCGACAGCTCAGCTCGAGCCTACGGGAAACGGACGGTATCAAACCACTTACCGGGCTCAAGGAACAGGAATCTATCGAATCGTCTGCGAGGCTTTTGCAGGAAATCGATTCATGGGAAGAGATACCACCGAGTTCTCCGTTTCCTCGTTCAATCCGGAATTTTTAGAGACCAATGCCAACCCGGAATTGCTTCAAACACTTGCCGGAATGACAGGCGGAAAATCTGGCCCTCCCGACAGCCTCACTGCTATCGTTCAGGCCATGAATTTCTCCGAACAGGAATCGATTTCGACACATGAAATCGAGCTTTATCATTTCCCGTTGTTCCTCGTCATCATTATTGTGCTGCTTTCGCTGGAGTGGTTTGTTCGGAAAAGAAAAGGCATGGTTTGATCATTTTGAATCGGGAACAAAAATTGAGCAGTATCAGGGCAATTTTTCGTCCGCAAGTAAAACGAATCGGCATCATCGCGGATACACACATTCCGGACCGCAGCAGGGAAATCCATCCAAAAATTGTGGAGTCCTTCTCAGACGTAGATCTCATTCTTCACGCGGGAGATATTACTGTACCGGACGTCATCGAAAGATTAAACAGAACTGCCGAAACCATTGCCGTCCGTGGAAACAACCGGAGCGACCGCACCCGTTTCGATCCTCCTTTACCGGATAAGATAATCGTTCAAATTGCCGAAGGATATCGCATCGGATTGTGTCACGGCATGGAAAATAGTTATCAACGAATCCCGGATGCTTTGATCGGCAGAATGGGATTCGAGTCTTACTGCACCAAACGGCTGATCCATCGTGTCCGGATGATTTTTACCGGTGTCAACGCAGTGGTTTACGGCCACGGCCATTGGCCCATGCTTGCTTTCGAAGATCGAAATCTGTTTATCAATCCCGGCAAAGGATTCGGCAAAAAATTTGCCAGCTGTGCGTTGATGGAAATCCGAAAAAATCAAGTACGCGTTAAGATCATTCCAATATCACCCTTTAAAAATCCTTTACCGTTCAACACGGACTGGAATGAATTCCCGATTGATAAATAAGACTGACAACAAAGCTCAACTTTAAATACTAAAGATAATAACTATTTTAAAATGAAAGAGGAGACAGAATGATTCAGATCTTGGTGCTCTATTATTCAAGAAGCGGAAACACAAAAAAACTGGCCGAAGCTGTGGCCCGGGGAGCCAGAGAAGTCGATAATGTCAATGTGGTGATAAAATCTACTGCGGAAGTAACGGTAAATGACTTCACCCAATCTCACGGCATCATTGCGGGCTCTCCGGTCTATTTCGGGACCATGGCCGCAGAATTAAAAACGGTATTCGACAAGTTCATTGGTGTCAGACGAAAAATGGAAAATAAAATCGGTGCCGCGTTTGCAACTTCCGGAGATGCTTCAGGAGGAAAAGAAACGACCATGTTCTCGATCATTCAGGCAATGCTCATTTATGGAATGATCATTGTCGGCGATCCGATGAGCGCGACCGGCCATTACGGAACAGCCTGCGTGGGCAGCCCGGATGATAAAGCCATGAAACACGGAGCAGATCTGGGAAAAAGAACCGCTGAACTGGCCAAATGTCTGGTTAACTGTAAAATGATCTGAAGGATGAATTAACCCGTTGTGTATAATAAAAATCTTATACACTATGATACTTTACAAACGTAATAATAACTGTCACTTCAACCAGAGGGAGAAATCTTATAGCTGTATATTAAAAGATTTCTCATCCCGAAGCATCGGGATTCGAAATGACATATTTACAGATATTTATAAATATTATCAAAGGTATGTATAATTTCCTATCAAAACCTGATCATCTGCCGAGACAGGTTCCGACATTTTCGGCTACCTTCAGCAACGGATGATCCAGATCGACCAAGCGCATCTTCCCACCGACTTCGCTGAGAGGAACCGTGACAATTTCCTTTCCCCGAAGCGCCACCATCTCACTCCGTTTTCCGTCATGACACAATTCCGCGGCCTTGACGCCGTATTGAGTCGCAAGCACCCTATCAAACGCAGTGGGTGTGCCTCCCCTTTGCAGATGCCCTAAAACCGTGACCCGGCATTCCAGACCTGTTGCACTTTCGATCTCATCCGCCACCTGATGACCGATCCCTCCGAGACGAATCGGATCGGTGCTGTCTTTCACAATACGCTTCACTACACGTTTCCCCCCTTCAGGCTTTGCCCCCTCCGAGACCACAACAATACTAAATTTCTTCCCCTTCCTTCCTCGTTCTTTTACCACATGTTCGATGGTTTCGATTTGATACGGAATCTCCGGAATGAGAATGATATCTCCGCCTCCGGCGATGCCGGCATGAAGCGCCAGCCATCCCGCATATCGGCCCATCACTTCCACCACCATAACACGGTGGTGGGACATGGCCGTTGTGTGTATTTTATCGATGGCTTCTGTGGCGGTACTCACCGCCGAATCGAAGCCGAATGTCAAATCCGTGCCCACAATGTCGTTGTCAATGGTCTTCGGCACACTCACGATCCGGATCCCTTTTTCACTCAACTGAGACGCAATGCTCATGGTCCCGTCACCGCCGATGCAGACCAGCACATCGAGTCCGAGTTTACGGATGTACGCTACAACCTGATCGGAAATGTCCTCAAATTCGATATTGCCTTTTTTTTTCACGGGCCATTTAAACGGATTTGCACGGTTGTTTGTGCCCAGAATCGTTCCTCCCTGAGTCAGAATACCGGAGACTTTTCCCCAGTGAAGCGGAACAACTCGTTTCTCCACCAATCCAAGAAATCCGTCTTCGATTCCGATGAATTCAAAATCGAATTGGTTTATACCGGCCTTTACGACTCCTCTGATGACTGCATTTAATCCCGGACAATCTCCGCCGCCCGTAAGCACACCGATTCGTTTTCTCTTATTTATTGTCATTTCATCTCCTTGATTTCGTATACTGATTCATAATAATCATTACCGTATTACTTTGTATTTCTTCCCGATTTTTTCGAAAGCTTTAATCGCTACATCGAGATGGTCTTGTTGGTGCGCAGCTGAAATCTGAACCCGGATTCTCGCTTGTCCTTTCGCAACAACGGGATAACTGAAACCGATGACATAAATTCCTTCTTGTAACAGATCGTCGGCCATCTGATGTGTCAGCTTTTCATCATACAACATAATCGGCACAATCGGATGCACTCCGGGTCGGATATCAAAACCGGTTTTTGTCATTTGATCGCGGAAGTAGTTCGTGTTTTTCTCAAGCCGGTCGCGCAATGCTGTCGATTCGGTTAACAGGTCGAGAACGGCCATTGTGGCGCCCGTGACCACTGGTGAAAGCGTGTTGGAAAAAAGATAGGGCCGGCTCTTCTGCCGGAGAAACTCAATCATCTCTTTCCGGCCGGAAACACACCCCCCGGACGCACCACCCAAGGCCTTGCCGAATGTCGTGGTGATGAGATCAATTCTGCCTTCCACGCCGCAGTGCTCCGGTGTGCCGCGGCCTGTCTTTCCGAGCAGTCCCGTGGCATGGCTGTCGTCTACCATAACCAGCGCATCATACCTGCCGGCCAGATCGCAGATCAGACCCAGTTGCGCAATATCTCCGTCCATGGAAAACACACCGTCCGTGGCGATGAGACGGTACTTCACTTTTGAGGATTCTTTGAGTTTGCTCTCGAGATCCTCCATGTCTCCGTGCTGGTAAATCAACCGCTGCGCCTTGGTGAGACGAATCCCGTCGATAATCGAAGCGTGATTAAGGGCATCTGTCAGAACAACACAATCTTTGTCTAAAAAGGGTTCGAATACACCCCCATTGGCATCAAAACAGGCGGCATAGAGAATCGTATCGTCTGTTTTTAAAAATTCCGAGACCTTTTTCTCTAACGCTTTGTGAATCTCCTGCGTCCCGCAGATAAACCGGACCGAGGACATCCCGTATCCCCACTGATCCAGAGTCCGATGCGCTGCCTCGATGACTTTGGGATGACTGGACAGCCCCAGATAATTATTGGCGCAGAAATTAATGACCTTTTTCCCACCTTTAACTTGGATTTCGGCACCTTGGATTCCCTGAATAATCCGTTCCTCTTTGTACAATCCGTCATCCCGAATCGATTGAAGTTGTTCGCTCAGTTCTTCTTTGATTTTACCATACATATCAAACTCCCGATGGATCAATATTGAATGTTATATCTCTAATCCAATTCTAAAATCACCTTGCCGCACTCCCCGCTTGTCATGACATCAAATCCTTTTTGAAAATCCTCAAACGGAAAGCGGTGCGTCAGCACCGGCGAAATGTCCAGCCCGCTTTTGAGCATCATGGCCATTTTGTACCAGGTTTCCCAGATTTCTCTGCCGTAAATGCCTTTGATGATCAGCCCTTTGAATATGATCTGATCCCAATCGATCTTTGTACTTTCTGGAAGAATACCAAGAAGCGCGATGCGTCCCCCGTGATACATATTCTCTAACATTTCTTCAAACGCACTCCCGTTGCCGGACATTTCGAGACCGACATCAAAACCGATCATGTCCAGTTCGTGCAAACAATCGCGGATCGACGATCGTGTCACATTGATCGCACGGGTCACGCCCAATTTTTTGGCCAGAGATAGACGATAGTCGTTGACATCGGTAATCACCACGTGACGGGCGCCCACATGCCGCGCAATCACGGCCGACAGCAAACCGATGGGACCGGCCCCGGTAATCAAAACATCTTCGCCGACCAGATTGAAAGAGAGTGTGGCGTGTGTGGCATTACCGAATGGATCGAAATAAGCGGCGATCTCTGAGGGAATCTTCGGATCAACATGCCATGCATTGGAAGAAGGTAGCGAGAGGTATTCGGCAAAACAGCCATCCCGGTTCACACCGATGCCGACGGCGTTGGTGCAGAGATGACGCCGTCCCGCCCGGCAGCTTCGGCAGATGCCGCAGACAATGTGGCCTTCACCGGAAACCCGTTCGCCTATTTCGAACCCAGACACATCGGCGCCCTTATCCACAATTTCGCCAACAAATTCATGACCGATGACCATCGGCGGCTTGATGGTTTGCCGGGCCCACTCGTCCCAGTTGTAGATATGAAGATCGGTCCCACAAATCGCGGTCTTGGTGATCTTCACCAATAGATCGTTGTTGCCGATTTGCGGCAAAGGAACCTCTTCAAACCACAGTCCCTTTTTCGGAAATTTCTTGACCAAAGCTTTCATAGTTTTCATATTCAGTATCCTGACAGATAAAATCTATTCCGATTTATAATATTGCTCCTCGTTTTCTCGGATCGCATCCAACCCGATTAATTCTTTCCAGTGATCGAACGAAATGACAAGATCGGTCCGGTCGGGTATGGTCTCGTGATCGAATAATGCCTCGAGATAAGCTTCCATTCCTTTCACTGCCGCAAAGACAACACCGACCGGAATGGAGACCCGCGTAATTCCGATGCGCTTCAATTCGGGGATAGGAATGACCGGTGTTTTCCCCCCTTTGACGCCGTCGAACAAATTGATCGAAACATGGGCGTTCACTTCGCCGGCAATCCGTCGTATCTGTTCAAGAGATTGAGGAGCTTCCACAAAGATGATATCTGCACCGGCCTCGGCGTACGCATTGCCGCGGCGAATGGCTTCATCGATTCCGGCCACGGCTATTGCGTCGGTTCGCGCATTGATGATAAAATCGGGATCTTTTCTGGTCTCTGCCGCAGCGCGAATTTTCCCGACCATCTCTTTTAACGGAACGATCCTCTTGCCTTCCATGTGCCCGCAGCGTTTCGGAAAGACCTGGTCTTCCAGATTGATTCCTGCAGCACCCGCGGTTTCAAATTCCCGAATCGTCCGGATCACATTCACCACGTCTCCGAATCCCGTGTCGCCGTCCGCCATCACGGGAATGTCCACGGCCTGCACGATTCTTCGGGTCTGATCGAGCATCTCGGAAAACGTAAGCAGACCGATATCTGGTTTCCCGAGATAAGAAGCGGCGATGCCGAACCCGGTCGCCTGGATTGCTTTGAATCCGGCGCGTTGAATCAAAATACCGCTAAGCGCATCAAACGCCCCCGGCATAACAAGCGGATCATCAGCTTCGAGGAGTTTGCGAAGCTGCTCTGTTTTCTTCATCGATTCTCCTTTTTGATCATTTAAAAAAAGAAGCCAGGATTCCCTCTCCCTGGCTGATTTTCATAAACAAATATCGTTGCATTTTTCAATTTAAAATTAAGTTTTCGACAATCGTTCTTTTCTGCGTACGAAATAAACAAGCAAAAGACTTCCCACAAAAAATCCCACATTTTCCAAAATCTTGACAAATCCGATCACGCCTGTGCTTTCCATGGAAAAACACCCGCACTGGATATCGAGATGGCGGATATAGGCCTGGATAACCAGAACGAGAAAAACGGACATCAATCCGACAGTCACAACCGAAGCGGCATCCAGCCAGATTCCCGTGATCAACAAAAGACCAATGCAAAATTCCAGATAAGGCGACCAGACAGCAACCCAGCGGGAAAGCCCCATACCAAGGACGCGGTAGTTTTCAATGATTGCAGCAAACTCATACGGATGGGGAATCTTGTTCAGGGATGCAAAAATGAACAGCCCTCCGAATCCAAATCGCAGTACCCGGAAAATCCATTGGGTCCATTGCATACTTATTGTTGATTCACCCTTTCGACAGGATACCCCATTTCGATCCACTCGGCAAACCCACCCTGTAGGATGAGAATCTGAGAAAAACCGTTCCAACTCAACAAATCGGCGGCTTGCTTTGCCTTTTTGTCTTCGGGTTCAAATCCGTAGCAAATCATCATAGAATCGAAATTAAGCTCCCGGAACAATTCCGGCTGCTGCATAATTTTTAACAAGGGCGCAGAACGCGCTCCCGGGATGTGATCGAGCGAGAAATCGTCCGGGTAACGGACATCGACGAATATGCCTTTTCTCTGAACAAAGAGTGTGTAGGCCGAATCCGCGGAAATGTAATTGAACTCCTGGGAATGGGAAAACCGAGGCAGCGAGAACATCAGAACCCTCCAGCGGATGCCGTGATCGATCCACTGGTTGATCAAAACACCTGTACACAATGTACCAGCCCCCAAAACGGCAATTCGGAAGAACAGACGCATTATTGCCCTTCGATCTGAACATAAACCGGCTGAAGTACATTATTTTTCTTTTTGTTATCCGTTTCGATATTGATAGAAACACTGCGTTGTTCTGCGCGCTTCGGTCTCAATTCAATCCGAAACAGATGTTCCTTTTTTGCAGGAATTGTAGCCGATTGTGGATAAACCTCAACGAGGTCGTAATTGCTCAACACCTTTTTGATTTTAAGGGATTTCTCCGAATTGTTCTGAATCGTGAAATAGTTGGTAATCACCGTATCCGGATTGAGCAGGACATGTCTGAACGAGATAAACCGGGGACTGAGTTCGAGATCCGTGAAAACATTCATTTGGATTGTGTATTTCAGATTTTCCATCTTTTCATTCTGGAAAAGAACGGTGATTGTCTTCCGGACGAGATTTCGAAATCCCCTTGTGTTGACGGAGAAATGGACTTTGACCGTATCTCCCGGCGCATACACTTCCTTTTCGTTTTGAGCAACCGTACAGCCGCAGCTGGTTTTGATTTTCTGAATAACAAGCGGCTGGTTCCCGCTGTTCAGAAAAGTGATGTCTCCTTCGGCAGTCTCGCCTTCCTGTAATTTCCCCAGTTCTATCAGTTCTGGAGTAATCCGTTTTATTTCCTGACCCTGAAGCCTTAGACTCAGGAATCCCATCAGGCATGTCAAATATAAAATACGTTTCACAAAACCTCCTCGTCCAAATTACATTTCAGCATATGGTTATATCCTTTCAATGGGAGTGTACTTTAAGCCGAATGCCAGGGCCACATTTTCATGTGTGACAAGTTTTTTATATACATTGATTCCGGTACGTATTTCTTTGGAATCGACCAGGGCTTTTTCAAATCCATGGTTGGCAATGATCTCGACATAAGGCAATGTGGCATTGGTCAGTGCGATGGTCGAAGTAAACGGCACAGCGGCCGGCATGTTGGCTACACCGTAATGGATCACATCATCCACAAGAAAAGTGGGATTCTCATGCGTCGTCGGTTTTGTGGTTTCGATGCATCCCCCCTGATCCACGGCCACATCAACGATCACTGATCGCTTTTTCATCAAGGAGAGCATTGGCCGCGTCACCAGGTGAGGCGCTTTGGCCCCGACGATGAGAATCGCACCGATCAATAGATCGGTCTGGGGAAGCAGCTCCCGGAGGTTGTACTGATTCGAATAGAGTGTGATCACATTTTTCGGCATGATCTCATCCAAATAGCGAAGCCGGTCCAGATCGATATCCAGGATATAAACCTTGGCGCCCATGCCCGCCGCAATATAGGCAGCGTTGTGTCCAACGATTCCCCCGCCGAGAATCGTGACGACGGCCGGTTGTACCCCGGAAACACCGCCTAGCAAAATACCGCGTCCGCCATTGGAGCGTTCCAAAAAACGAGACCCTTCCTGCGTGGCCATTCTGCCTGCCACTTCGCTCATGGGGATCAAAAGCGGTAGTCTACCGTCTTCTAACTCCACCGTTTCGTAGGCAATACCGATCGCTCCGGTTTCGATAAATCCCCTCGTTAATTCCTCACTTGCAGCAAAATGAAAATAAGTAAATACCAGCTGACCCGGCCGGATCATTCTCAATTCGACCGGCTGAGGTTCTTTGACTTTAACAATCATTTCCGAAGATTGAAAAACTGTCTGAGCCGTATCGGTCAGAACAGCCCCGCTTTTCTGATACTCATCATCCTCAAAACCGCTGTTGATTCCTGCACCCCTTTGAACAAAAACTTGATGTCCATTTTTAACGAGCGTTTCGACACCATGAGGTGTCATGGATACGCGGTTCTCATTTGTTTTGATTTCTGTCGGTACGCCGATTTTCATGGATGAACCTCGAAATTATATTCTGTGATTGAAGCTCCCCGCCGCAAGCGGCGGGGAATCTTCATCTGTAAGAAAAAGTTATTATATTTGCTAGCTTACTCCGAGGCAAGCCTCGGAGAATGTGCTCGCTGATCAGATTCAATAAAAAATATACCCTTTCAATCCAACAAAGTCAAGTCGTTAATTTATCTAACTCTTGATTATTTTTAGGTTTAAAAGCATATCATTTATGAAAAAAAGTATGCACTGAGAATAATTATCAGACCAGTAATAATAATCAAATCCATCCGTGATATTTTTTCATCTTTTCAGAAAATAAATTTATGACCTCACCTTTTTTGCCCAAATGTGCTGCTGATGCCCCAAAGGAAGAAACCAGGGAAATTTCAGCCGAAAATATTCCTTCCGGATCCATTGAATGGCCAGCTGCCATGTTTTGAGACCGGGGTGATTTTTTAAATTTGCGATTTCCTGGTCGGCAATCTGAATCGGTCTATCCGTCCGATGAATAAAATTCTCCATTTTCAGGAATTGCGTTTTTGGGGAATAACGAAACCACGGCAAAAGACCAAGATTGGAAAGCGTATGACGAACATCTTCACAATAGGTTTTGAACACTTTAAAACCGCATGCTCTGAACATTTCGCACAGGGTCTTTGGCAAATAATAGAAAAAATGGTTCTCCAATAAATTGATTGTAATACCACGGTCATTAGCAGCCCGCAAACGCTGTCCGTCCTGAAAACCATTGGGAGTGGAACAATAAATCCATCCGTCAGGTTTGAGCAGACGATATGCTTTTTTTAAAAAAACAACGGGATTCTGAACATGTTCGATCACATTGTTCATCCGAATAAAATGGTACCTCTCCTCCAAACCTTCAAGATTCTCCAAGGTACTTTGATAAACCTTCATATGCAATCGATTTTTGGCAAATTCAACAGCGGATGGAACAATCTCGATCCCCTCTGCCTTCCATTGGGAATTTTCTTCTACTCCTAAAAGGAAAAACCCTTCGGCACATCCGACATCCAGCAGGACCCCTGAATCTCTCAAACGTTTCAGCATCAGTGAAAACGTTTTCCCACCCCGGTACTGAGAAATCGTACCCCGACCACCCTGATAAAGACTCAGCGCGCGGTTCCCGCGAACCACTGCCTCCATATCGGGCATGGGATTGGCAAAAATGAGTCCGCATTTTTGACATTTCACAAAATGTAAATCCAGTGTCTGCCAGTAAATTGCACGGGAATGATTTTTCAAATCTCGGCTCTGGCAGAAATAGCATCGCTCCGTCGGCAGATTGTATCCAGCCGCATTCATCTACAGTTCCTGCCAGGAATATATTCTGGTAAAAACCTGATTAAGAATTTGTTGATTTCCTGTTCTCATCATATCGGATAAGATAAAAAAGTAAAATTGAATTAAAAAGGTAAAATTGAAACTGACAGTCCAATGAACTACCTCGCTGCAAACAACGGATGATCAATTGTCAGCATCATATAGCCTAACGGACCGGGGATTCAATTCCTCGTTCCACCAAACGGGATCAAAACTCCCACATCAGATATCCCTCAAAACGAACAAGATTTCGGTGATCCTGTATGACCAGTAGACCCGGTGTAACCACCTTTCCAGATTGGGTCATGAGAATTTCAAGATGATCCAAACGGCCGTCTTCATCAAAAAATGTCGTGGTGTAAAAATAGAGCGTTTCTTCTCCCCAGAGCGGAAATCCGGCGGTTCCGGTCAAACCGATTTTCTGTTCCCCCTCATCGTCGAGAAAACAAATCTCACCGCCGATCTGACGATGTTTCCGGTAATACAACCCCACGGCTTTCTCGCGGATTTTGAAAGGAGTCAAGGTCTGCTCGATTCGAAATGTCGCTGTCCAAATCGAGGCAGGATGCCAGACCAGATCGATCAAATTGTCTTTGCCCCGGCAAAAGCGTGTCTCCCAGGAAAACCGGTTCGAACGATGCGCAATACCGAAATCGCCACTGAAAAGATGTCCAAATTCACCCCGGCTGTCCAGCCGCCACCGGCCCTGGTGAAAAGCACCGTACCAGGTTCCCAGAATGTCTCCCTTCCAATTTCTCCGAACCCATATAGTTGCATCTGCCCGATTCATGTCAAAACAGAAAAGAGATGAAAACTGGGATTGCCAAAAGCTGTTGGTTATATCCTGTCTTTCTTCCAGATTGGCCTGCACTGCAAAATGCGGCGAACATCGTAAGTGATTTTGAAACCGGAATTCAGTAAGCCCTTCTCCTTCCAGAGTTCGGAAATCCACAAGGGAAGTCCATTTTCTGGTCTGTCTTTTTCCTTCTACATGTGAAAAATATAACCCGCTTTGATTTTCGTTACCGAATGTGATGTTTCCGACCCAGGCTTCGTGACCCAGAGAAAGCACACTCGTCCTGCCCAAATTTCTCATCCGTTCCGAATGTGAAAGCGAAAACCACCCGTCTCGTGCTGTTCGATGGATTCCAACGTAATAAGCTTGACCATCTTTCCAGTTCTCGATATACGTTTCCACCCCAAAGGGCACTCGGTCAAAATGAATCCGTGTCATCTGGTGATTATCAAACAATCTTTCATAACTCATCCAAAAGGTTTGATCGACTCCGATCTGGTGACGGCGCGAATTCAAACCGGATTTGTCGATATAACCCTCTTCAAAATAGGAAATATTTTTGCGAAACAATTGATGTTTAATAGCCATCCTCTGGGGAATGATAAACTGCGCCTCTCCGCTCTGCCGATAAAAGCTGCTGAGCAGTCCCGATACAATTCCGTAGACAGCGGCTGTGGTTTGGAAACCGCCTAAAAGACGATCTGAACATTGCAGACCGGCCTGACCTGTTTCCCGGATAATTTCATTGTTCAGCTGTGTGATTTCGGCGTGGGACAAATTTTGAATCGCAAGCGAGGGATCGGAAAGCTGGCCCAGCCGCTGAAGCATCGGCAGATTTTCACGGACAGGTTCCGCAGTCTTGACACGGTTGGACTGTGCACCTATTTCCAAAATTCCGCCCTCATCGAATTGAAAACCTAGTCGTTGATCCTGCCATTGATACGATACGCTCCTCTTGCCAAAGAGTACGCTTCCGGGGTCTGTATGTGGATAAAATGTCACTGTGACGAGTTGCCGTTTTCTTTCGTTCGACCGACTGAGATAACCGAACCAACCCCGGTCGTCGAGGATTAATGTGATGTTTACCGGTATGTCCGATTCAAAAATCGTTTCTCCTCCAATACGGACGTAACTCGCTTCGACCACGGTAAAAAACGAGATACCCTTGTGGTTAGATTTCCGGTATAATCCAACCCCGCCGTCGCTTTCGAACGATCCGCTCTGCCACGGACTTTCGGCCACAACCAGAATATCCTCCCAGTCTGCATCGGAGGAAACAATCCGTCTTCCTGCGGCCAAACCTTCGGAGAGCACCGGCTCGGGAACGAGCTTATATTCTCGATTTCCCGACTCTTCCGGAAGGAACAAACTCACGATCTGCTGATCTTTCGACTGCGGTAGATGAAGGATCGCTGAGGTATGCTGTCCATTCTGGATATCTCTGGTGTGAAGACCCGTCTGCGGAACAATAGTGAAAGATTGATCTCCCGGATTGAGAAATTCCGCTTCGAGAGAAACTTCTCCCGATTCCCACCGGACCCGATTGTGATCGACAGAACGCAGCGACCCCAGAGCATGCCAAGGAATAGAAAAGCGCTGCGGCGTCTCGGAACTTAAACGATCGAGCACCACAAAGTAGCGCTGTCCTACAAACCAGAGCGTCCTCTGAATATTGGACATCCGGTATCGGGCGGAAACCGTCGCACCGGAAATCCACATCGTCTCGAAGTAACGGCTCATCTCTCCTCCCAAATCATCTCCCCAGACCGGATTTTCGTTGGGACCGAGACCGTTGATTAGAGGAATATTGTGGGCTTCTCCAGAAACGAAATACGTACGATCAGGATCTTCGACACCTTCGGGACCGTAGCCGGGATCGATGAGTAAATCTTTTCCAAAAGCGCTGAGGGTGAAAGCCGTGGGTTCCACATGATCGTGTCCCGAAAGATGGGGCCGCCCCGGTTCGCCCAAAAATAGTCCGTAGATTCCCTTTTCCCCGCGAAACACGGCCATCCCGCCGTCCGGATAAAATGTGGCCGAACCGTAATCCGGTTGGACGGACAGAACCCCGTCATCGAACGCACAGAAAGCTTCGATCCAGTTGGCATCCTTCGGGTCATACCGGTCCGAATGGCTTTCAAACCGGTTCCGCAGTTCTCCGCTTTCGGGCAGCAGTCCCACGGCAAGGGGTGCGTAGAGCCAGTTTTCTGGAAAGGCATCGTCAAAATCGGGAGCGGAGCCGTCAGGCTTTTCCATATCGATGAGCCAGCGGTTGAAGCGCCTCAACCGAGGATGATCCAGGAGATCCATGCCGGTTGCATTTTTTAGATAAACCACAAAAGGATAAAATCGCGATGCGATGAACCGGCCGTAATAGACCCCTTCCCGATACGACCCGTCCGGTTCGATTTTGGAGAGACTGCTCTCAAACTGATCCATAGCGGCATCGAGCCAGCGTTGGGAGAAACGATGCCGGACAATGAGTGCCACGGTGCCGATCCCGGATGCGATTGCGACTACATGGTTATTCTTGGGGACCCAGTACAGATGGTCGACCATCTGTTCAGCCTGCTGCGTCAAACAGGTTTCGATCCTCTCTTTTTCTTCTGCGGATAAATATTCATAGAGAAGATCATAGGCCACAGCGTACTGCCTGAGCGCATCCGCGGCCTGCATCCAGTCCCCCCAACCGACGCCCTTTTCCCCCCCTTCGAACGAATGGATGGGATCGGGCGCGCGGATGTGGCAAAGCGCCAGAACGGCGACTTCCCTGAAATACGGATCGGCTGTCAAGAAATAGGCAAACGCATTGAATTTGGCAATCGTACTCCGTTCTATCTCCGTTATAAGAACCGAAGTCGGATCTTTGTTCAATCGATTTGCGGCATCGATGATATTTTCAGACCACTCACGGTAGGGAGTGTACCGGCTTCTCAGACGGATGGCGCCCTCCGTTTCTTTTCGGAATAAAAGAGTGGGGTGCCTGGGTATCTGAGAACATCTCGGCCGCGGCAGGGACAAACGGGAAATCGGGAGGATTTCATCCGGCGGAATCTCCCTGTAATTGGATTGAACAATGCCTTTGAAAAATTCCTTCCCGATTTTCCGAATCAGATTTTCCTGAGCCTGTTTTTCCTGGGAATGAATCGCGGAAGAAAATAGAAGGATAGAAAACAGGAGTCCGAAGTATTTATGACAGGTCATCACAAATATTTTAAAATGGAAGATTTTACAGTACTTTATAATAAACGTAGGGCTGCCGCATTCCCTCAAAACAGTTCATGCAGATGGGAACAGCCGAACGGCCCGCGAGTATTTTCTTTCGGAACGATTGGAGTTTGCGTCCTTTCCATATCTCTTTAAAAGTCGTTTCCTCTTGAAAAGGATTTCCGACCATGTACTCGCCGTCTTTATCGAAACAACAAGGTGTGACCGAGCCGTCCCAATTCACCACTGTGCCAGTCCACAGAAACTGACACCAGTTCGGGAAATGGCTTTTGATTCGATAGCGCTTCCCGTCGGAGGTATACCTCCGAAACCGTTCATCCTCCGGCAGAAATTCCCGGCCCTGATCATCCGAATAGACCTGGGCACTCTTCAACGTCACCAGATCGACACCGAGCCGCCTACCGATGGATTCGACCTGCCGCATTTGATCTTCATTGTGTTTCATCACAAGAAACTGGAGATTGACCAGAGGTCGCTTGAGGTTGTGATCTTGTTTGTATTGGACCAGCTTTTGGATACCGTCCATGACTTTCTCGAACCGGCCTCCGACACGATACTTTTCGTAGGTGCTTTGATCGATGCCGTCGAAAGAAACGATGATCTCGTCGATCCCCGATTGCACGATGGCTTCGATCTGTTTCGGAGTCTCGAAAAAGTGGCCATTGGTGCTGGTCATCGCCGGAATGCCTCTTGATTTTGCATAGGTGATCATCTCACTTAAGCGCTTGTGAATGAACGGTTCTCCCTGATTCCAGAACTGGACAAGGATCAAGTTATCGCCAATTTCGTCAATGATTTTTTTGAATTGCTCGATGTCCATTTCCCCTCTTGACCGTTTCATAACTCCGGCCCCCGAAGGACACATCGGACATCTGAGATTGCACAGATTGGTCGGCTCCACCATGAGAAGCAGGGGCTGCCCCCACACCACGGGCCGGTGGAGAATCCGAGAGACCACCATTGAAGAAAATACTCTGACGAGATTGGATAACCGTTTCCCAGTCACACGATACCGGTACGATGTGACCACCTTTCGAAAAAGTTTGAATGGAATCTGCGGCATAGGGAGATCTGATTGTTTGATACTTTCGGATGAATTCTTATACGAATTTCGTATCAGGACTTTTTCTTGTGCTCCGCACGGACAACCGTTTTCACATTTCCACGGGGATTGAAATCGCCGACCACTTCCATCCAGCGGGGGTGGCAGACTTCGACCAGATCGTCTAAAATCCGGTTAACCGCTTCTTCGTGAAAGATAAACTGATCCCGGAATTTATTGACATACAGCTTCAGAGATTTCAGTTCGATAATGTGTTTGTCCGGAATATATTTCACGCGGATCTCGGCAAAATCGGGATAGCCCGAAATCGGACAGAGACAGGTAAATTCGGGAAGTGTAATGGCCACTTCATAATCCCGATTCGGATATTGATTTTCAACGACTGTGAGTTTCGATTCCAGAATCTCTTTCTGTCCGCGCTTCAAAGGCTCTTTCATAAAACATCCTTGTTAATTGATATAGTGGATGGGATCGGGAATGCCTGCTTGTTCAAATCCCTTTTTTCGGATCAGACAGCTGTCACACATGCCGCAGGCCAGACCGTCAGGCGAAGGATCGTAACAGCTGTGGGTCAAACTGAAATCGATACCTAACTCGGTTCCCTTTCGGATGATCTGCGCTTTGGTCATCCGGATAAGTGGCGTATGAATTTTAAATGGATTCCCTTCCACGCTCTTCTTCGTGGCAAGATTGGCCATTCTCTCGAACGCTTCAATATATTCGGGACGGCAATCCGGATAACCGGAGTAGTCCAGCGCATTCACGCCGATAAAGATATCCGATGCGTCGAGCGTTTCGGCCCAGGCCAAAGCGAACGAGAGAAATACGGTATTCCGCGCCGGGACATAGGTTACCGGAATGGATGTTTTCATCATTGATTCGGTTCTCCCTTTTGGGACGGGGATTTCATCGGTCAACGCCGATCCTCCGATGGAAGAAAGATCGATCTTTAAAATCAGATGTTTAACCACACCGATTGAAGCAGAAATTTTCTTTGCCGCATTGAGCTCGCGGTGATGACGCTGTCCATACCGGAAGCTGATGGCGAAGCAATCAAACTTTTCGGATTTGGCGATTGCAAGTGTCGTGGCCGAATCCAGTCCTCCGCTGAGCAAACAGACGGCTCTCTTCATCTATCTGCCCCGCGTTTCTTCCGGCCAGATGATCCTGTGGAGCTGGGGTTGGAGCCGAACATCCAGTCCGTCATGGAGCATCCAGCCGGCCAGGTCCGAAACCTGAAGCGCCCCGTGTGCTGGGGAAATGAGTACCTTAACCCGATTAACAAGATAATATTTTTCGATCACCTGTTTGGCCTGCTCATAATCTTCTCTCGAAGTGAGGACGAATTTCACTTCGTCCCTGGATGTCAGCCGGTTCAAATTCTCCCAATCCATTTTGTCTTTTTCGCCGCTTCCGGTACATTTCACATCCATGATCCGGGTCACGCCGGCGGGAAGCACATCAATGTCCTTTGTGCCGTTGGTTTCGATCAAAACCTGATACTGATTGTCCAACAGTTTCCGGGCCAGATCTGTCGTTTCTTCCTGCAGCAGGGGTTCGCCGCCGGTGATTTCGATCCGCTTGCAATTGTATCCTTTTACTGTATTGAGGATCGAATCGACCGACACCTCCTTACCTTCATCATAGGCATAGCGGGTATCGCAGTAGGTGCATCGGAGATTGCACCCGGTCAATCGAACAAAAACGAACGGGAGCCCGGCAAAAGTGGATTCTCCCTGAATCGAATAAAAAATTTCATTGACTTTCAACATGCGTGTCTTCGGAATAGGTCACGCCCGTCGATTCCGATTCCCAGACCGTGACTGCAGACAATCGAACATCATCCGGCAGCTTTTTCCCGATCTGTCGATAGAGGTATCTGGCAATGTTCTCTGCCGTGGGATTTTCCTGATCGAACGGTTCTATTTTATTGATATGCTGATGATCGAGCCGGTTGACCACAGACTCGCTGATTTTTTTCAAATCCTTGAAATCGATACTTAAACCCAGTCGATTGGTTTTCTCGGACAAAACCTCCACACGAACTTTCCAGGTGTGTCCGTGGAGTTCCCCGCACGGCCCATCGTAATGCTGAATCGAGTGCGCCGAAGAAAACCGGGTTTCCACAAAAATACGATACAAAAACAACTCCTGCTTCGATAAAAAAATTTCGTTGATGATCTGTATCTAAGCTAATACAAATTCATAAGTTTTTCAACCTTTTTTTAGTGTCCATTCGGGGTTCATGGACAACAATCGCACAAAGAAAAAGCACCGGAATTAAGGCTTTAGCCTTTTATTGAACATAAAATCCTGCAAGGGCAAATTCAATAAATCTCAAAACCTTTTTGTGGAATACTACAACCAATGAATTTCAATCAATAATTCAGACCGAGTTGAAGAATGGCTGTTCTGGGAGGACCCATGTTGGCCGGTGAGATCAGGTAATTGTATCGAAAGAGATTATCGATAATTAAGTTGAAAGACAGTCGTTTCTGCGAATAGCCAAAACGGAGTGTAACCACATACGTCGGTACGATCTGATCAATGTCCTTGATATAGATCCTGTGGTAATCATCGACGCGTTCGATTCCACTCAAATAACGAAAATCGATTCCCAGGCAAAAATACGAATAGATAATTTCGTTCGTGATATAGAGTGTGTGTTTGGAACGGTATTTCAAAGGCTCCCCGTAATCGTCACCGGGAGAAAGATCTTTTGAATCCGCAAAAGTATATCCAACTCTACTGGATGCCAATTTCGAAAACCAGTCGGTACGAAGGGACAGATCGATTCCTTGAACGCGCGCTTCGGCAACATTTTGAAAACGAACCACAATTCCGCGAGAGTCATTCGCATCGAGCTGGGGCTCGATCAAATTGGTGTATCGATTGTAAAAAAGGGCCACATCAATGCCCATCGAATGCAATAAATTCTGATGTACTCCCATTTCGATGGATGTACTTCTTTCCGGTTTGAGCTCATAATTGGGCGCGATGCGTAGTCCGCCCGTGAACGTGGAAACAAAACGCTCGCCCACCGTCGGCATCCGGAATCCTTCCCCATAAGAAAAACGAAGATGGGTCACTGGCATCAGTGTGTAATTCAGTCCCAGTTTTTTGGACAAATCGCCGCTTTTTCCGATCCGTTCCGCATCCTCCCAATCGTATCTGGCTCCCACTGTCAATTTCAGTCGATCCCGGAAACGGTGTTCGAACTGCACGTAATAAGCCGCCTTGGCAACCTCGCAGCTGTCGAATTGTATAGCATTCACCTCATCCTTCTGCAAATCGCATCCCATGACCAGAATTCCCTGACGATGGATCTGCCAGTTGAGTTGCACTTCACCGCCGTGCGTTATCGCCGTTGAAGATCGAAATGCTTCCGGAAGCTCGCTGTTCTCAACAGAATTTCTCAAATGATCCTCGGAATACGCCCTGTTTATTCTTCCCTTGAGCAGAATCATCATTCTTTCATTTAAGACATAAGAAAGAGAAGGAAAGATATAGGTGTTTTTATATTGGGAGCGGGTCTGATAACCGTATGGATCCGATCCATTGGAAAAGGAATGGCGAAGATCTTTCCAATAAATGAAGAATCCCCCTTTGTTGTTTCCGTAACCGGTCATCACATCCACCCTCAGACGCGAATTCAGATTGCATCCCAACGTAGCCATAAAATTGAAGATCTGATGATCGTCGTTTTCTTTGTACCCCGTCGTATTTTGATAATTCGATGAAAGCAGAACGGAAACAGGCCCCACGTATGTGGAGAGGTCTACTGTGGTACCTTCGAAATGGTTCTGATCATCCGTCCATTGCCAGACTTCGTGGGAGAGCTTGTCATAAAATCCGGAAAAGCTTCGGACCTGAAAATGGTTCCCTTTTTCGGGATCCTCGGTAATAATGTTGATCACTCCGCCCATCGCGCTGGAGCCATAGAGCGCCGAACCGGAGCCTTTCATCACTTCGATCTGTTTGATGTTCGAAGTGGGGATGGCATACCAGTTGACATTCCACAGATCCCCTGCCATGAACGGATTTCCGTTGAGCAGCACCAACACCCGGCTCCCCACACCCCAGTTGAATCCGCTCGATCCACGGATATTCACCTGTCCGCCACCGGTTGTATTGACGCCCGGAACATACTGAAGTGCCTGATCCACAGAGGTGATATTCCTTTCAACAAGCTCCTCCGAAGGTACGAGACTCAAACTGATGGGAAGTTCTTCCAGCGACTGCTGATACCGGCTCGCCGTAACGGCCACGCCATCCATTAAAACCGGTGTTTCATCAAGAGAAAAATTATAACGGGTTGTTTCGTCGGGATGAACTTGGATGGTTCTCGTCATCTTTTTATAACCAATCGCCGAGACAGAGATCGTATACATCCCGGGAAAAATTCCGGAAATCACATACTTTCCAGATTCATCTGAGGCAGCGCCAAACATCGTTCCCGACAACAGTACATCGGCTCCGAAAATCGGCTTCCCCGTTCCGGATTCCAGAACCTGCCCCCGAATCTCTCCCGTCACTTCTTTTGCCCGGACTGTCCCGCTATTCAAAAAAATAAATGCCAAAAGATAAAGAAGGCTGTCTTTTATCCATCCGTTTTTCATTGACTTTTTTCCCATTTATAAATCCAAATCATGATACTCTTCTGCCTTACTCAAAACCTCTTCTTGTGAACGGACAAAATGAAAAACAAAGCAGAGTCTGATTTCCAAAATATATTTAAATGTGTTCGGCAGTGAAATCAAATCGAGCCGATCTCCATCGGCGGTGAATCCGAGCGTGTCCAGTTGAAAGTAAGTGGATTGTAGGGGCACATGGAGAATTTGATCATCGATCACATCGTAGGGACCGTTTCCAGAAACCGTATCCGCGATTTGCAATTCGAGCGTCAGAGTATCGACAAATACTTTGGGAGTAAAATTCAAAACAGTCCGGACAGAACAGACTTCATTATACGCCAAAGAAAAGAATCCATCCAACCGCGTCTTGAGGTGCATGGAATCCACGGGAAGTTCATCTAAAATGGTCACTTCGACTGGATTGATAGAATCCGGAACCCAGAAACCGACAGGATTGCCGCCTTGGGGTGGTACAGAAAATCGGGACAAATCCGAAGAACTTTCCGGAGGTGTCAGTCCTTTATCGCAGGCAAATAAAAACAAAAGAACAGACAGAATAAAAAACAATCGTCGATACATTCCTTCCCTCTCCAGCCTTTGTATCACAAATTAAAATCTTCTGTTTAAAGATAATATTTGTAACCTGGATCCTTTATTATTTTATCCGTTGCAAAATGCTAAATGCTCAATAGATTATCGGTTATGTCTATTTCATGAGAAGTTTTATTAACCCAACACCTGTTTCAGTCCGCGAATGGCCTGACGTGTACGCTGTTTATTTTCAATCAGTGCAAATCGGACATACGCGTCCCCGTATTCACCAAAACCGATTCCCGGAGAAACGGCCACTTTGGCTTCCCGAATCAGCAATTTGGAAAAATCGAGTGAACCTTTTTTCAAAAATGGCTCCGGTATCTTTGCCCAGACAAACATCGTGGCTTGAGGAGGCGTCACATTCCATCCGATCTCATTAAGCCCTTTGCACAAGGCATCCCGTCGCAGCCGATACATTTCACAAATTTCACTCACACAATCTTGAGGCCCCTCGAGAGCAACGATAGCCGCGACCTGAATGGGTGTAAAAATGCCATAATCGAGATATGATTTAATACGTGTCAACATGCCGACAAGTTTCTCGTTGCCGCAGCAAAAACCGATACGCCATCCGGGCATGTTATAACTTTTCGAAACAGTAAAAAATTCAACAGCACAATCCATTGCCCCTTCGACCTGCAGTACAGAGGGAGCCTGATAACCGTCGAACACCAGATCGGCATAGGCGAGATCGTGAATGATCCAAAGACGGTTTCCCTTGGCAAATGCGACGATCTTTTTAAAAAATTCCAGATCGACACACTGGGTGGTCGGATTGGCCGGGAAATTGAGAACCAGCACTTTGGGCTTGGGCCACGAATGCCGAATCGATTTTTCGAGATTTTCAAAGAAATCGCTGTCTTCTGTCAAAGGCACATGCCGGATATCGGCGCCCGCAATCACAAAAGCATAGGTATGTATGGGATAGGTCGGATTGGGAACCATGACCGCATCTCCCGTATCGCATAATGCGAGAGCAAGATGGGACAATCCTTCCTTCGCACCGATGGTGATAATGGCCTGCCTTTCGGGATCGATTTCCACCCGGTACCGCGTCGCGTACCAGTCGCTAATGGCTTTCCTCAACCGGGGGATACCGCGCGATTGGGAATAGCGGTGCGTCCCCTTTTTCTGAACCACTTCAATCAATTTATCCACGATATGCTTTGGAGTGGGTTGATCCGGATTTCCCATACCGAAATCGATAATATCGTCTCCGTTCGCGCGTGCTTCCTTTTTCAATGCGTCGACCACATTGAATACATACGGAGGCAACCGGTTGATTCTCGGAAAATCTTCTCGCATTAGAAAACTTTCTTTTCAAAATCTTGGAAATAATAAACGTCAACACTGATATGTAAAAATATCATTTTTATCGTAATATGTCAATACAAAAAATTCAAATTGAAGAAAATCATAAAACAAAAAGCAATTGATTATCCAGATCGGATGTATTACATTAGAACGTATCAAAACGGACACTTTTGATAGGAGCCAGTGTGGAAAAAGTAAATATCGGAATTATTGGCACAGGACATCTGGGTCGGTATCATGCGTTAAATTACAATACGATTCCGGAAGCGAATCTCGTCGGAGTGTATGATGTGGATTCTGAACGATCCAGGCAAATCGCGGGTGAATGTAAATGTAGATCTTTTGACAGTCTGGGTCAGTTGCTCGACGAAGTGGATGCGGTCAGTATTGCCGTCCCCACGGATCACCATTTTTCCATTGGAAAGCAGGTGCTTGAACGCTCTATCCACTGTCTTATCGAGAAACCGATCACGAGCACGGTGGACGAAGCGGATCGACTAATCCGGCTGGCCAAGGAGAAAAAGGCCGTTCTCCACGTCGGACACATCGAACGTTTCAATCCGGCAATGCTCGCCATTCGAAACATGGACCTTGACCCGCAGTTCATCGAATCCCACCGTCTGGCGCCTTTCAATCCGAGAGGAACCGAAGTGGCGGTCATCCTGGATTTGATGATCCACGATATCGATATCATTTTGCATCTGGTCCATCATCCGGTTTCGAAGATCGACGCAAGCGGCGTGGCCGTCGTTTCGGATTCGATTGACATTGCCAATGCGAGAATCCATTTCGAAAACGGATGCGTTGCCAATTTGACGGCAAGTCGCATCTCTCAGAAAAAAATGAGAAAGATACGCCTCTTTCAAAAAAACGCCTACATCTCGATCGATTTTCTGGAAAACAAATCCGAGATCTACTCCCTTGAAAAGATTCCTCAAAAAGGAAGCCGTTCGCTGGGAGAAATCGGAATCGGAGAAAACAAAAAACATGTGATTTACAACAAGCCGAAAACCGGTAAGATCAACAGTCTGAAACTCGAACTTGAATTATTCATACAAACAATTCAGGGCAACGAAGTGGAAGCGGTGACGGGAGCGGAGGGCCGATCCGCACTCGACATTGCTGCGAAAATTCTGGAGAATCTCGAAAGTTAAAAAAAGTCCATTTTACTGTCGTATTTCATTTTATGACAAATTCTAAAAAAAATCGATCCATTTTAATCGTTGCCGGAGAAACTTCCGGCGACATGCACGGGGCCGGCCTGGTCAAAGCGCTAAAAACCAAAAAACCGGACTTGAATATTTTCGGGATCGGCGGGGACAACATGGCTAAAGAAGGTGTGGAGATTATTTATCATGCCCGCGATCTCTCCTTTCTCGGATTTTTCGAAGTGGCCAAACACCTTCCGTTCATTCAAAAAGTCTTCCGAGAGATGATCGCTCGGCTCAAAACGCAGAAACCGGATCTTGTCATCCTTATCGATTATCCGGGCTTCAACCTCCGCTTTGCGGAAAAAGCCAAAAAGCTAAGATTCCCGGTGCTCTACTACATCAGCCCCCAGGTCTGGGCATGGGGCCGAAACCGGGTTAAAAAAATGGCAAAGTACATCGACCGGATGATCGTGATCTTTCCATTCGAATCCGAATTTTATCGGCAGCATCACATGGATGTGCGTTTTGTCGGACACCCCTTGAAAGACAGAATGGTTACGATTCTTTCCAAAACAGATTTTTTCCACAACTTCAGTCTCAGCACAGAAAAACCCGTTCTCGGTCTCCTTCCCGGATCACGGAGACAGGAAGTTCAAAAACTTCTCCCGGTGATGATCCAAGCTTGTCAAAATATGAGAAAGAAAATTCCGGATCTTCAGGTTGTGACGGGTCTCGCGCCTACGCTTCCGGATTCGGTTTATATAAAAATATTGAACCAGACGGAGAATGTTGTTCTCATTCGTAACCACACTTCCGAAGTGATGGCGTATTCCGATGCGATCATGGTGGCATCGGGTACGGCCACACTGGAAACGGCGCTGTTCGGCACACCGATGGTGGTCCTGTATAAAATGACACCTTTTTCTTTTCTCATCGGTAAAATACTGGTCAAGATTAAACATATCGCCATTGTGAACATTATCGCCGGCAAAACCGTGGTTCCCGAACTGATTCAAAATCAGGCAACTCCGAGAAAAATCGGAAAGGAAATGTTCGATTTGCTAACAAACGACAAACGAAGAATAATTATGAAAAAGGAACTTTCCGAAGTCTCTCGGAAATTGGGGGAAAAAGGAGCAAACAGTCGCGCCGCAGATGTAGTTCTTGAATTTCTCGAAAAAAACATTTCATAAAAAATGATAATGCTTTTCAATAAAATGATGTGGAAAATACTGGTCTGGCCTCTCTCTCAGATCTATGCGATGATTATACAGATCAGAAATTTCTGCTACGAAAAACAGTGGCTGTCTTCGAAACGACTGTCTACCAGAGTGATCAGCGTGGGGAATATCACGGTTGGAGGCACGGGGAAAACCCCACTCGTGGAAAGCCTTGCTTCCTTCCTGCATGAAAAAGGATTTCGCGTGGGAATATTGAGCCGCGGTTATCGCCGTAAAAAATCCAATAACGAATTAACGGTGATCCCGAATGGCAATGCGCTCCGTGAGAATGCCATTTATGCCGGCGACGAACCGGTCCTTTTGGCAAGCCATTTACCGGAAGTTCCGATCATTGTCGGCCGCAATCGTGTCCAAGCGGGCGAGAAAGCCATTGAAGAATTCGGCTGCGACCTTCTCATTCTGGATGATGGCTTTCAACACCGGAAAATAAAAAGAGACTTGGACATTGTTGTTATTGATGGAACCAATCCTTGGGGAAATGGAGGCATTCTTCCTGCAGGACCATTGCGGGAACCGAAGCGGAATCTCAAAAGAGCTGATGCGGTTGTGCTTTCCAGAACGGATGAAACGAACCATCTCGAAAATGTGCTCATTCAAATCGATTCTCTGAGCAAGGCTCCGGTATGGTTTGCAAAACACAAACCGGAACATTGGATCAATTTCAATAAAGGAACAACGCGACCGCTCTGTTTCCTCGAAAAAAAATGCGTGATCGCATTCTGCGGTATCGGGAATCCCGATTCATTCAGACGGACTCTGATGTCTATGGATATTGAGATCATCGGTTTCTTTCCGCATCAGGACCACCATTGGTATACAATTCATGAACTCCAGAAAATGGCCGATCTCGCGCAGTCGAAGGGGGCCGTCGCTCTGGTCACCACGGAAAAAGACCGAATGCGAATTCCTGAATCCTTTGCCAACACTGTTCCGATCTTCATACTCAAGATTAAAATGGAAATTCAGGGAAATGGAGAAACTCTCGATACTCTGTTAAAACCGATTATGGCATTCCGAAGGGGGACAAAGAAATGAACGAGAAATACATCATGGTCGTCGATGACGACAAGAACACACGGCGGCTCATCGAAGATATCTTGACCAAAAACAAGCGGTACAAGGTAATCCAGGCCACAAACGGAGAAGCCTGTCTTCATAAACTCGAAAATGAAAACGTGGATTTGGTGCTGCTGGATTTGCAAATGCCCGGCATCGACGGCATCGAAACCCTCAAACGTATCCGCCGACAGTTTTACGATCTTCCGGTCATCATCATGACCGCCCACGGCACCATTGACCGGGCCGTCTCATCCATGAAGCTCGGATCACACGACTTTCTGGCAAAGCCATTTCCCGCGGAACGTCTGAGGATCACGGTTAAAAACGCGCTGGAAGCCAGCGATCTGGAGAGTGAAGTCAAAAGTCTTCGTTCGGAACTGAAAGACCGGTATCAGATTGACAATATTATCGGTCAAAGCAAAATCATGCAAAATATATTTTACGCCGTGCAGAAAATTATCGACAGTGAAGTCACGGTACTCATTCAGGGAGAAAGCGGTACTGGAAAAGAACTCTTTGCACGAGCGATTCACGAAAATTGCAAAGCACGGCGAACAAAACCTTTTGTCGCCGTCAACTGCACGGCGCTTCCCGAATCTCTTTTGGAAAGTGAGCTTTTTGGACACGAAAAAGGCGCATTCACTGGCGCCGCTGCCAAAAGAATCGGTAAATTCGAACTGGCAAACGGAGGAACGGTCTTCCTTGACGAAATCGGCGAAATGAGCCAGTCCACACAGGCAAAAATTCTCCGAGTGTTGCAAGAAAGAGAATTCGAACGTGTCGGGGGCAACGAATTGATCAAAGTCAACATCCGCCTGATATCGGCCACAAACAAAAACCTGGAAGAGGAAGTCCGGAAGGGCAATTTCAGAAAAGACCTTTTCTACCGCATCAGTGTCTATCCCATCAAGCTGCCGCCTTTAAGAGAAAAAAAAGAGGACATCCCCCTGCTGATTGCTCATTTCATCAAACGTTATAACAAAAGAGAGAGAAAAACGGTTCAGGGGATACAGCCGGAAGCCTTAAAAATATTGCTCAATTACAACTGGCCCGGAAATATTCGGGAACTCGAAAACACCATCGAGCGGGCCGTGGTGATCACCAACACAAACACCATTGTGATCAATGATTTGCCTCCCCACGTTGTTGCAATGGGAGAAAGAGAAACGATCGATATAGAGGAAACATTGCCAAAATGGAAAGAAAAACACGAAATTGAAATCCTCCGCAAAACACTTTTGGAATTCGAAGGTAACATTTCTCAGGCAGCCAAAAAACTGGGCATCGGGAGAGCGACCATCTATCGTAAAGCGAAAAAATATGATTTGCCCATTTCGAGATAAGGGAAACGTATTTTGACACAAACCTCGAATTTTTTGGTGATCGGCAGCGGAATCGCCGGTCTTTCTTTTGCACTCCGGGCAGCAGAGACCGGCACAGTGATCATACTCACGAAAAAAGAACGCGCCGACACCAATACCAATCTGGCCCAGGGCGGAATTGCTTCCGTATTTGCTTCGGATGATTCTTTCCATCTGCACATCCAGGATACCGTGAAAACCGGAGTCCATCTTGGCCATCTCAAGGCAATAGAACTCATTGTTCGGGAAGCACCGGAGAGTATTAGGGAACTTCAACAATGGGGCGTGATCTTTACTCCACAAAATGCCAACGGCTCTCTTTTCGATCTGGGCCGCGAAGGAGGACATTCTCGAAATCGAATCGTCCACGTGAAAGATCAAACCGGAAGAGCGATCGAACAGGCGCTGCTAGAAAAAGTCAGGGAGAATAAAAACATCCGGCTTTTCGAAAATCATACGGCAATTGAATTAATTACAGAACATCATTTGTTAAAAAAAGAAGATGGTCAAAAAAATTCTATTCATTGCTGGGGTGTTTATGCGCTGGATGAAAATTCGGGAGAAGTGAAAATTTACTTCGCCAAGGCGACACTTCTCGCAACAGGAGGCGTGGGAAGAGTTTATCTCCATACGACCAATCCCTCCATCGCTACTGGGGACGGACTTGCAATCGCTTACCGTGCCGGAGCAGCCATTGCCAATCTGGAATTTATGCAATTTCATCCGACTTCCCTCTATCACCCCGATGGAAAATCCTTTCTCATTTCAGAAGCCGTCCGGGGGTTCGGCGCCATTCTTAAAACGAAAAACGGCTTTGCTTTCATGGACAAATACCATCCTCAAGCAGATCTGGCACCGAGAGACATCGTAGCCCGCGCTATCGACACCGAGATGAAAAAAAGGGGAGACGATTGTGTTTATCTTCACACGGAACATCTGAATCGAAATGAATTGCAGGAACGATTTCCGCAGATCAACGAGAAACTGCTTTCTTTAAAAATGGACATGACAAAAGAACCGATTCCCGTGGTTCCGGCGGCTCACTACATGTGCGGAGGTATCCTGACCGATCTGGACGGAAGAAGTACGATTGAAGGACTTTATGTAGCGGGTGAAACAGCTTGTACGGGAGTTCACGGCGCCAACCGGCTCGCATCCAATTCACTTCTTGAAGCGCTCGTATTTTCGCGGCAGGTCTACTCACATGCTTCCAGATTTATCCAGGAACAAAAAATTACACTGCCTCAAATTCCTCCTTGGAACGACGAGGGCACTTACGATCACGAAGAATGGGTGCTTATTTCACACGACCAAAGGGAAATACAGCGGCTGATGTGGGATTATGTGGGGATTGTACGGTCGACCGAACGGCTTAAACGGGCAGGAAGAAGAATCGAATTGATACAGGAAGAGATCGAAACATTCTATAAACGCACTCGGGTAACACACGAACTTCTAGAACTTCGTAACCTGGCTTGTGTTGCTTCTCTCATCATCCGTTCGGCTCTTTTTCGAAAAGAAAGCCGGGGTCTCCATTTCATGACTGACTATCCGGAACGAGACGACAAAAAATGGATCGGAGATACGGTCATTCAAGAGGAAAAAATCTTTCTCCAATCACTTTCCGAAACGCTGCCGTAATAAAAAAACCACCCAGACAACAGGTGGTCTTCAACATTTTATATCAATGCTAATCTTGAGGAGAATCAGCGCGCCACCATCCAGACACCGGCAATGACAAATAAAAATCCTGCGATTTGTAAAATAGTAATCGTTTCTTTTAAAGCAAAATAGGACACCAAAACGACGATGATCAGTCCCATACTGACCATGATCGGATAGGCCACACTTAAATTCAGTTTCGACAAAACGATACTGTAGGCCACCAGAGCCAGACCAAAAGAAAACACACCTGCATAGAGAAGTGGCTGGCCGAGTGCATACTTGATCAATGCCGGCAGGCTTTCCAGTTTTTCGGCTTTCAACATGCCGATCTTAATCAGTATATTGGCCAGCGCATTACAGACAATCGCTGCGGTCAAAATAATCACTGTTTGGGACATTTGATTCCTTTCGTTTTTATCTCGAATAGAGTATGAAACCGACCACGAGAATATACAGAAGAAGGTTCAATTGCATCGAACGGTCTTTCAGCAAAATCAATTCGGGACTTCCTCCCAAATTCTTTTGATGGACAAGATAGAGATATCGAAAAATTCCATACAGTACGAAAGGAAGTGTAAAAATTAGATTTCTCGTGCCAAATTTTTCCACTGTTTCGAAAGCCGTTGTATACAGTGCATATGCCATGACCGTGCACGCTGCCACAATCACTATCATCAAATCCAAAAGATGAGAACTGTATTCACTCAATATTTTCCGATGGATTTTCGCATCTCCTCCTAACAAAACCAGTTCATGCCTTCTTTTGTTCAACGCCAAAAACAGCGCGAGAAAAACAGCACACACCAGCAGCCAGGAAGAAATTGAAACACGAATCACTACCGCTCCTGCGATTGCCCGCAGGACAAAACCAAGAGCAAGAACGATGACATCCAGAATGACCACATGTTTTAGAAAAAGGGAATAAGCCAGTATCATGATTGAATAGAAAAGCGCGATCCATCCAAAATTGATTTCCAATCGAAACGATGCGTACAGACCACCAGCAAAAAGAATCAGTGCTGTCACGATTACCAATGGAATCGAGACTTTCCCGGAAGCCAGTGGACGTTTGGATTTTACCGGATGAGCCCTGTCTTTTTCCAGATCCATCAGATCGTTGACTAAATATTCGGCACTGCTCAAAATACAAAACAGAACAAAACCCGCCGCTGCTCTCAACAAGGATTATATTTGAAACAGATGAACCGAAAAAATAACCCCGGCAAACAAAAGAATATTCTTGGTCCATTGCCTGGGTCGCAGTGACTGTATCAGAGGAACAATCATTGTATGCACCTGATTTCAACCATTTATCGAAACTTCTTTTCCAATCCGGGAGGATTCATAGAGGCCATTCACAATTTTCAGGGAACGGAGCGCTTCCTCTCCATCCACAAAGGGGGTTTTATGTCCTTGAAATACTTTGAGAATATCCTGATAAACAAAAATATGATTGGGACAGGATCCCTGATAAAGCCCGCCTTCATAAATATAGGGATGGAACCCTTCCGGAATAACAGGCTTCGGATAATCCTGCACTTCCCAGATCTCAATTTCATTCATGGCCGAGCCGGAGAGCTTCACACTCCCTTTTTCTCCCAATATCGTCAGAGAACACTCCAGATTTTTAGGGAAAGTATTGATTGTAAATTCAATCGATCCCAGAGTACCAGATTTAAAATGAACCAGCCCGAAAGCCATATCTTCGATCTCGATGTGATGACAACAGCAGTCCACTTTGCCAAAAACCGATGTGACATCCCCTATCAGCCATTGCATGATATCTACATAATGAATTCCCTGATTAAGAAGACTGCCGCCGTCCAGTTTTTTAGTCCCACGCCAGTCGGATTGATCAAAATAAATCTGTGGGCGGGTCCACCGGACGACGAGACTCGAACTGTATATCTTCCCGAGTTTTCCACTGTCTATTGCGGCTTTCAAAATCTGGATCGAGGGGTTATAACGAACCTGTTTCACTGCAAAAAAATGTACGCCTTCTTGCTTGGCGGTAAGAATGAGATCTTCGGCCTCCTGATTGACAATAGTAACCGGCTTTTCTAAAAGTACATGAAATCCTTTTTCAAAACACCGTTTTGCTATTTCGTAGTGGGTTCCGTTTGGCGTGGCGATTGCAATCAAAGTCTGCCCGGCATTGTCGAGCATATCTTCGTATTGACAATATGCCTTAGCGTTGTACAGTTCGGAAAATTTTTTGGCCCTCTCCTCAACGATGTCACACACGGCATCTAATGAAAACGCTTCTATTTTTTGAATCGCCTCTGCATGAACCTTGGCAATACGACCGCACCCGACCAGACCGATCCGATATTTATCCGTTGAACTCATCCCATTCCATCCTGATTAATGAACTTCCCCGCTGCAATAAGCGGGGTATTAAAAGTATAAACATTGAACGCCCCAAGGGACAGGGAATGAAACCCTTGCCCGTCTCTGGCGGGATTCAGGCAAACACTTTGCTCTTTTTGGCTTTTTTCCTGGTTTTTTTCTTATCTTTTCCGTCACCGTAGTAGTAATAATAACGATAATAATACGTATGATCCACGTTGACACCGTTGAGAATGATGCCAAACAAATTTGCCTTGACATTGTTCAACAACACATTGCTTCGCGAGAGTGCTTCCTTTCCCGTTTCCCCGGATTTGACAACGAGAACGATCCCATCCAGTTTAGGTGCCAAAACCATTGCATCGGTGACGGCAATGACCGGAGGACTGTCAAAAAGCACAATATCAAAACTTGAACTCACCTCTTCAATAAACCGGTCCATCGAATGAGATGCCAGAAGTTCCGAGGGATTCGGGGGTAACGTACCGCTTGTGATAATCTTTAAATTCTCGATTTTCGTCTGTTTGATTGTCTCTTCCAGGGAAGCCCGACTTACCAGAAGATTGGTCAGTCCCTCTACCCTCGGCATGTCAAAAATACCATGCAGAACAGGCCTTCTGAGATCCGTATCCACAAGCAAGGTGTTCGCCCCCATTTGAGCAAACGTGATGGCCAGATTGGCCACGGAAGTGGATTTCCCCTCCCCTGGACCCGAACTGGTTACCAAAATCGTTTTGATCGGTTGATCGGCTTTCGCGTACTGGATGCTGGTTCGTAAACTTCGATAGGCTTCGGAAATGGGTGCTTTGGGGGCAAAATGGGTCACCAGACGTGATTCGATCTGCATGGCTTCCTGGTCTTCGCCGTGCACATGTTTACTCACTTTTTGTGAAGAGATAAACGGAATCGCACCCATAACTGAAAATCCATCTCCTTCCAGATCCTCGATCGTCTTGATCGAAGTGTCCAGATATTCCCGGACAAATGTGATGCCCACTCCGAGACCCAAACCCACAAGTAAACCGAGTATCAAATTCATCCTTTTCTTGGGTTTGATCGGATCTTTGGGAGGCTTTGCATAATCAATAATACGTACAGAGCCGATTTGCCCTGCTTCCGCAATACGGTTTTCCTCGTATTTTTCACGGAGCATCATGAAGATATTGTTATTCACTTCGGCCTCACGCTGAAGCTGTGCTAACTTGAGGCTTTTCTCGGGCAGCGTGTTGAGTTCCCTGTTATACTGTTGAACGATTTTCTCAAAACCTGCTGTCTTGGCTTTCAATGATTTATTCTCGGTTTCAATCTCTAAAATATTCTCCAACAGAGATTCTGAAACATTCAAAGGATTCATGGCCACGGAGCCGCTTGAAACCATCTTCCTCGTCTCTTCACTGATTTTTTCCTGCAGACCCTTCAGCCTCTGTTCCATACTTTTCAGTTTCGCATCGTCTTTTGTAGAATATCCCGCACCCTTGAGCTGCTGCTCATAGGATGCTTTTTCACCGATGAGCTGCGCCAATTGTTTTTGCAATTCCAGGATAACCGGACTTGAAAGACCGGTAGCTTCGTCTACCAAAGCACGTTGGCTTTCGTCAAGCTGCTCTTTCAAATGGGTCAGCCGTTTTTCGTTGGCTTCGAGGTCTGTCTTTGCCTCCTGGTACATCGTTTCGAACTCGGCCAACTGTTTGATCAACTGTTCCGTCTCCGAATTCAACTCTGCAACACTGTTGGTTTCTTTATAATTCTTTAATGTTTCCTCCGACTTCGTCAATTCCGTCTGAACATCCTTTAATTTATCTTCCAAAAATTTCCGAACTTCCCCCACTTCACTCCGGCTCTCACTGATATCCTTGTCCCAGTATGCCTCCATCCAGGTGTTGGCAATAAAACTGGCTTCGTCTGGACTGAAGGCATGAACTTTCAACTCAATCAAATCCGTATCCCGTTTGGGAACCACAGAAATCATATTCTCACGGAAGGTCTTGACGATATCATCAAAAGTGATCGCTTCATGATTTCTCCCCTTGGGATACAACAGAGAGTAAAACCATTTCGTCAAAGAAAATTTTTCCTTGTTCTTTCCCTTTCCAAGAATCCATAGAGAATCGGCCCGATCCGATTCTTCCAAACGGTGGATCACATTCTCGGCAAGCGATCGGCTTTTCAGAATTTCAACTTGGTTGTTGATCATGGTCTCTTTTTGCATAAAACTTGAAACTTCAAAAATCTGACGCTGAACCCCGCCATCCTGCTTCAACATGACAAGCGCAGAAGCTTCGTAAACAGGCTGGGTCGTAAAAGTGAAATAAATTGTGGCAATCATGACAATTAAGAAGGAAATCAGGATGATCCAGCGGCCGCGGTATAAAACCCTGATATATTCACCTAGCGAAACCTGTTGTTCTTTGATTTCTTCCACTTGATCTCTCCGTCTTTTATGTAATCAAAATTATCAATAAATAAAGGCGGGGTAGTTTTCTCTCCCGTCAAAAACAGAATTATAAGATAACAAATTTTTACAAAATTCGCAAAATTTTAATTAAGTTATGCAAAATATATACCTGAAAATCCACATTCAAATTAAACCGACATTTGTATCAAAACAACCTCCCCCAACCTTTCTATATCATTTCGCTTTAATCTTCTTATAAGTCCATTGTTTATAATCACCTAAACAAGAATCGACTATCGCATATCTATCACTTCTGCACCATCTGGAATGATAAAATGAAATTGCTTCTCCGCCAACTCGATTCCCATTTCAATATTTTTTAAAAAATAAATTGTACGATTCTCATACAGGTCGACCTGTTCAACTTTTCTGGGCAGCCAGGCTTTTTCATCCACCCACACTCGAACTGTAGGAAAATAAATCTCCCCTGTTTCATGTGTAAATTCAAGAATATAACATGGATTTCCTGAAACCGTTTCTTTGCCAACGATACGGGTTCGATGATTTTTTGTATACTGAAATAAAATCTGTCTGGGGAGCAATGCGTCTTCGGATTGGCCCAACCGGTCGATCAGAACCCGATTGGCTGATTTATTGTATGTATAAAGATTGATCCCGTCAGAGACGATTTTCTGATCTGCTGTGATGATGCAAAATTTCGACTCCCCCTGAAGAAAAAGTTCACCTTCAATCTTTTCGTCCTCCCCGGCAAGCTTCCAGATAAACATCTCTTCAAACTCAACCTTGATATTTTTACCCGAGATCAATTTTTCTTCGACCTGATCGATGATCTTTTTCGGAGAAGGTTCATCACTCCTCAGATTTCCAGCAATAAATATCGTACACATCAATATGCGCCAGACGATTTTCATTCATCCCCCTCGATGCTTCTAGATATCATTTCATCAGAACGTAAAAAGTCATTTAAATATTCCTCGTCCACCAGAACCTCTCTGGCCTTGCTTCCGTCAAACGGTCCGATGATGCCGGCTTCTTCCAGTTCGTCGATCAAGCGTCCGGCCCTCGCATAACCGATACGCAATCGGCGCTGAAGCAGAGAAGCCGATCCCTGCTGGTGGCGGATAACCAGTTTGGCTGCTTCTTGAAAAAGTTCGTCCCTCTCGTTTTGCCTTTCCCGTTCCATCACTCTTCGCGATTCGGAACCGGGCAGTTTCCACAAATCGCCATGAGGCTGATTGTGAATATGTGCAACAATCCGCTGCACTTCCTCGGTCGAAACAAAAGCACCGTGAATACGAATGGGCTCGTGCTCCCTCGGGTGAAGGAAAAGCATATCACCGCGTCCCAGAAGTTTTTCGGCACCGTTACGGTCGAGAATGGTTCTCGAGTCGGTTTTTGCGGCCACCTGGAACGCAATCCTCGATGGAAAATTTGCCTTGATCACACCTGTAATCACATCCACCGATGGTCTCTGCGTCGCTAAAATCAGGTGAATCCCCACTGCCCGAGACATTTGTGCCAGTCTGGAAATGGGCTCTTCCACTTCTCTTGCGCCGGAAACCATCAAATCGGCCAATTCATCCACGACCAGAACGATGTAGGGCAATGGGTAATGGTTTATTTCATCCCCGGAAGATTGAAACCTGCCTTCCTTGACCGCACGGTTATAATCATCGATATTTCGAACACCCGCATGGGCCAGTTTTCTATATCTTTTTTCCATTTCGCTTTCGATGCTTCTCAAAACCGCAACCGCATTGTCCACTGTCGTAATGACATCTTCGTTGAGTCCTTCACGGGTGGTCAGATGATGATTGCGCAATTTCCGATAGAGGCTCAGCTCTAACTTTTTGGGATCAATCAATATAAATTTCACTTCGGAAGGCTTGGCCCGATAAAGAATACTAGCAATGATGGTATTCAAACAGACCGATTTCCCCGACCCGGTGGCGCCGGCAACCAACAGATGGGGCATCTGAGCCAGATCGGCTACGTAAGGCTTTCCGTTGATTGTTTTCCCCAGGGCGAGTGTCAGTTTGGACCGGGATTTCTGAAATGTATCCGATTCGAGAATGCTTCTCAGTGTCACAAGGGCCGGTTCCTCGTTGGGGATTTCGATTCCCACGGCTGCTTTCCCGGGAATGGGAGCTACCACCCGAACGCGCTGTGCCCGCATCACCAGGGCCAGATCGTCCTGAACGCTGATAAAACGGCTGACTTTGACTCCGGGAGAAGGCCGGATTTCGAAACGGGTGATCACAGGTCCCGGCTCGATCCCGACTACCGATCCTCGCACATCGAACTCTTTCAGCTTTTCTTCTAAAAAGTGAGCCTTTCTTTCCAAACCTTCTCTATCCAGAATTTTCTCTCCAACGGCAGTCTTATCCAGAAGATCCAGTGAAGGATACTGATATTCTCCTTGAACAACAGAGGAAGGACGAGAGTCCTCTTTTACGGCGGATTGTTTTGGTTCTTCTCTTTTGATTGACGGAGGTTCCTTGACACTATCCTGTCTGTCGAAAATCTCTTTTTGTTCCGGAAACGGCGTTTCCTTCTCTTCTTTCGGAGGGATATCAATTTTATGAATAGGAACGGCTTCTTCCCTGGGTGGACGGGATAATTTTTTCAGATGGACCGCTTTTCTTCTTCTTTGAAAGGATTGAAATATCTCTGCCAGTTCGGTTCGGAATGTCAGCACGGTTTCTCGCATGCTCCACGCCGTGGCAGAAATGAGCAACAACAGAAAAGCCGTCAAAAGAACGACAATGCTTCCCACGGTTCCCAAATAGCGAATCAGCTGCTCGGCAAAAAATCCTCCCAAAAGTCCACTCAGCCGATATCCGAATTTACTCCCCTCTTCAGAGAGCACTTCGGGAATTGCCAGAGCAGTGGATAAAAACAATCCCATCCCGAGCAAATAGAGACACAAACGAAAGAAATATTTAAACTCTTTCTGAAAGAAGAGATTCCATCCGAAGAGAAAAATGAGAAGAGGAAAGATCAGACAGGAATAACCAATGGTATAAACATAGAGATAATAACTGATCCATGCTCCGGCCAGACCCAGCCAGTTTCTGATCTCAGTCGGAGAACCGCTGTTAGGATAATCCGAAGGATGATATGAGATGAGTCCGAGGAATATCAACAGTCCAAAAGTGATGATCAAGATTCCCAGAATTTCTTTTCTCTGATCTTCCCGGTGTTTTTTCTCTTGTTTTGCCATCGATTATTAAAATTATTCCTGTTTATGATATCACTATCAATATATCAATTGATGTGTAAAAGATCAAGTCCTATCAAAATGGAAAAACTAAAAAAATAAAGTAGAATTTTACCAATGAGCATTTTTGACATTTGGCATTTGTGCTTTCTTTTTCGCCAAAGGCGGATTCGCTTATGATGGAGGATTTTGTAATTTGAAATTTCAAAAAAGCATTGTCCATTTTAATTTTTCACAAAAGTTTAGCTCTTATATGAACAACGCCATTTTCTTCCGGGATGTACCTTTGACAAAGGGGATTTCTGCGACCCGTCCACTCAACAGCAGATCGTGACCTTTTTGTTTGAAATGAATCTGTGTTCCAGGTTCGGGATGAAAACGCAGACCGGCAAACCCGATGGGCGTATTATCGAGTGTCGGTGAAATCACACCGCTCAGAACGGTTCCGATGACTTCGTTATTCGAAACGACTTCCCAGCCCGGCATGGCCTTCCGTTTACCATCGATAATGAAGGGAACCACAAAAAAGTCCAAACGATCCCTTTTATTGAGAAGTATTTTTCTGCCTATAAAATCGTGATCCCAATCAATCGCAAATTCCCAGGGATGTCCCAGCCCAATCCGGCCGGGATGCAGTTCGTGACCATGGAGAGGCAGTCCTGCCTCTGTTCTGAGTGTATCCCTGGCCCCCAAGCCACAGGGTTTTAACCCAAAACTGGCACCTTCCTTGAGAAGCAATTGCCAGAGTCGACTGCCGTGATGGACATCGGTATAGATTTCAAATCCGATCTCTCCGGTATAACCGGTTCTTGAAACCAACACGTTCATTCCTTCAATATTGACATCGGGGAGAAAATGAAAGAATCTTAATTTGATAAGTTCTTCACGTTTTATCCAATTCAACATGAGTTTCGGGGTGTTCGGTCCTTGTATATCAACTTTAACGGTTTGATCACTGACATTGTCTATCTGAACCTTTCCGGATAAATGGGTAGTGAGCCATTTGAAATCAGCCTCTATATTTCCAGCGTTCACCACGAGCATCCAGTTTTCGGAACCAAAACGATACAAAATACAGTCATCTAAAACACCGCCTTGTTCATTAAACATGTGATTGTATTGCACCTGAGTATCGACAATCCCGTCGATGGCGTTGGACAGCATCCGCGACAAAAACGGCAGAGACCCGGATCCGGTGATTTTAAATTCCCCCATGTGACAGGTGTCGAACATACCACAATGATTCCTCACGGCATGGTGCTCTGCAGACTGTCCCGTCGGATACCAGAGCGGCATCCACCAGCCGGCAAAATCGGCTATCTTGCCCTTTAAACGGACATGTTCTTCATAAAGAGGTGTTTTCCTGGGATCGGGATTCATTTTTGGAATATCCTTAGTATGTCGTTGTAAATCACAAAAATCATCAAACCGAGAATCAAAACCATGCCCACTTGTTGAATGACCAACTTCACTTTGGTTGGCACTTCCCTCCGAATGATGCCTTCGATCGCAAGAAAAACCAGATGACCGCCATCCAAAACGGGAATTGGAAACAAATTGAGAATACCCAAATTCAAGCTGACCAGGGCCAAAAATGTGATCAGTGTTTCGATTCCGGACCGGGCACTCTCTCCGGCCATTTTTGCGATGAGAACCGGTCCGGCAAGAGATTTCAGGGATTCTTTGCCCCTGACCAATTTCCAGAAAGAAACCATCACCAATTTACTCAGGTAGTAAG